>NZ_DS989846.1:260077-403947 GCF_000155555.1 Coleofasciculus chthonoplastes PCC 7420 | reverse complement strand
CGGATTGGTAGACGCGCTAGATTCAGGTTCTAGTGTTCGCAAGAACTTCCGGGTTCAAGTCCCGGGTTCCGCATTGAAAATTGTAGAGACGCGCCATGGCGCGTCTCTACATACCATTGAAATAATGCTAACCAGTACCAAAAATCCTCTAGTTAAGGCAATTCGGAAATTGCACACAGCCAAAGGACGACGGGAGGAGCAACTTCTGTTGTTAGAGGGAACTCATCTGTTAGCAGAAGCCTGTGCGGTCAATTATCCCTTAGTCACGCTTTGTTGTACACCTGATTGGCAGCAGAGTCATCCCCAACTTTGGCAAGACGCTACCCCTCACTGTCAGCGTGTAGAACTTGTTAGCGCCTCGGTTCTCAAAGCCATGGCGACAACAGTTCAGCCAGATGGCGTAGTGGTAACGGCAAAATCTTCATTCCTCGCCCCGCCTCAGATTCCCTGTTCCCTTGGTTTAGTTTTAGAGACGCTGCAAGATCCAGGAAACTTAGGTACGATCATTCGTACCGCCACCGCAGCCGGTGTGGATGGTTTATGGCTAAGTCCAGACAGTGTAGACTTAGAGAATCCCAAAGTCTTGCGAGCTTCAGCCGGTCAATGGTTTCGTCTGCCCATAAGTGCTAATGCCAATCTGAGTCAAGTCGTTAGGCAAAGTCAGGCTCAAGGGGTACAAGTTGTGGCAACTCTACCCAAAGCGCCGTTGAGTTACTGGGAAATAGATTGGCGCATTCCCACGCTAATTCTACTGGGGAATGAAGCGGCAGGACTAAGCTCTGAGTTAACCGTACTTGCTGATCAAGCGGTGCAAATTCCCCTCGGTCAGGATGTAGAATCTTTAAATGTGGCGATCGCAGCAGCTTTAATCGTGTATGAAGCACTGCGCCAACGGGTTGGGGGAACAGGCAATAGGCTATAGGCTATAGGCTATAGAAATTTTGTCCCTCATCTCCTCCAGCTTCCCCAGCTTCCCCAGCTTCCCCAGCTTCCCCAGCTTCCCCAGCTTCCCCGGCTTCCCCAGCTTCCCCGGCTTCCCCGGCTTCCCCGGCTTCCCCAGCTTCCCCTGCACTCTATTCCTCCTCCATTGGTTCAGTGTCGCCAAAAAATGCATCCAGATCAGCCGCCGCTTCTTCGAGAAGATCTAGATCAAAAACGTCATCGTCTGACTGAGCAGATTTTGATTGAGGAGTTTTTGATTGAGGAGTAGGGGATTTCAATGAAGAAGGACGGGATTTCGATTGGGGAGGAGGAGATGTATGACCCAAGAGATTCTCAAGTTGGTCAAGAGACTCTACAAACGCTCTAGCTGCTTCATTTCGATGATTTTGCTGAGGTTCGCACATAATAGTTTATCCCCTAAAGCTAGTGTTTATTGAGAGTGAACGCTACTCATTAGCCTATACTCGGAAAAACAACACCCTTACCGTTTCATTCTATGGTATAGTTTTCTAGTTTTAGGTGGACACAATTAACGTGAACGGTGAAGAACGTCATTCGTCATTCGTCATACTCGCGCAAGCGAGAAGCAAACTACGTCATTCGTCCTTTGTAAGGGTTTGATGCTTGTTCACAAAACTTAGTAGACCTGCTGTTTTCTTTTGTCCGACTACTTAGATTAGGATGAAGAATTGCTCTACTGAGTCAGATAGGAGTATTCGATAAAAGCTCCGTTTTTTCGGAAAATAATAAGCTGTCATGCATTTAAATTGGGTATTAGTAGCGAGCAAGATGCAAAGCCTGCGGCATGGCTTCGCTAAAGCCTGCGGCATGGCTTCGCTAAACGCACTACAAGGATTGCGCCATTATTGATATTAAGGTTTAAATGTCGAACAGCTTATTTACTCAAAAAATAGTTCTTGTATAGTAAAAGATGCTAAAAATTATGTCGAAGCAATTAAACCACAATCTAAGAAATCTCCGTGACCTATCCAATTTAACAAACACACAACCCTTAAAGAAACCACCGCCTCAGCTAGATCAGGCAAAATTTTTCAGCAAAAGCTTGCGATTAGTCAGGGGTCAAGTTGAAAATAAGGGGGCAATAGCGTCAGGAAAATGGATGTGAGTCAAGAATTTGATTACGATTTAGTGATTGTCGGTGCTGGCGTCGGTGGACATGGCGCTGCCATACATGCTGTTAGTTGCGGCTTGAAAACCGCAATCATTGAAGCATCGGAGATGGGCGGGACTTGTGTCAATCGCGGTTGTATCCCGTCAAAAGCCCTATTAGCCGCATCAGGGCGGGTGCGTGAGTTACGCAATACTCATCATCTGGAATCCTTGGGAATTCAGGTGGGTGGCGTAGAATTTGACAGAGGCGCGATCGCGAACCATGCCAATACCCTGGTAAGTAAAATTCGTGGCGATCTCACCAACAGCCTCAAACGCTTAAAGGTGGATATCATTCCCGGTTGGGGTCGAGTAGCAGGACAACAAAAAGTAACGGTGACGACAGACGAGGGTGAAAAAACAGTCACCGCCAAAGACATTATCCTCTGTACAGGTTCCATTCCCTTCGTCCCCCCCGGTATTGAACTCGACGGGAAAACCGTCTTTACCAGCGACGATGCCCTAAAGCTGGAATGGTTACCTAAATGGGTGGCAATTGTTGGCAGTGGTTATATCGGGTTAGAGTTTGCTGATATCTATACCGCCCTAGGGTCAGAAATTACCATGATTGAAGCCCTGGATCAGTTAATGCCCACCTTTGACCCCGATATTGCCAAACTCGCTAGCCGGGTGCTGATTTCTCCCCGCGATATGGAAACCTATTCCGGCACTCTGGCACAAAAAGTGACTCCGGGTTCACCCGTTGTGATTGAACTAGCAGATGCTAAAACCAAGGAAGTCGTGGATGTCTTAGAAGTTGATGCTTGCTTAGTCGCCACGGGACGGATTCCGGTAAGTAAAGATTTAGGCTTAAGCGCCGTAGGCGTGGAAACAGATCGCAGAGGCTTCATCCCTGTCAATGATCAAATGGCAGTGTTATCCGGCGAGGAAGCCGTTCCCCACCTCTGGGCAATTGGTGACGCTACTGGGAAACTGATGCTGGCACATGCAGCATCAGCTCAAGGAGTTGTCGCCGTGGAAAATATTTGTGGGCGTCATCGTACTATTGACTATCGCAGCATCCCCGCCGCCGCTTTTACCCATCCAGAAATCAGTTACGTGGGACTCACGGAACCCGCCGCCAAGGAACTCGGTGAACAAGAAGGATTTGAAGTTGCCTCAGTGAGGACGTATTTTAAAGGAAATTCCAAAGCGATCGCGGAAGGAGAGGCGGATGGGATTGCCAAAGTTATCTATCGTAAAGGTAGCGGTGAAATCCTCGGAGTTCACATTTTCGGCATCCACGCCTCTGACTTAATTCACGAAGCCTCAAACGCGATCGCCCAGCGACAGTCGGTGAATACTTTGGCATACTTAGTCCATGCTCATCCCACTTTGTCAGAAGTCCTTGACGAAGCCTACAAGCGAGCCGTTGCCAGTCATTAGATAAGGCAGGAGGCAATAGGCAATAGGCAATAGGCAACACCTCGGCTTCGCTCGGTGTGTCATAGGCAATAGAGTTTTTTGGACAAAGGACAAAGGACAAAGGACGAAGGACAAATGACCAATGACGAAGGACAAATGACCAATGACCAATGACCAAAAACAAATTCGCCGTCGTCCACCTAATCCGGCGGTTGACCTGAATATCTTACGTTATCAAGTTGTTCTCCCAGATGCCCAGCCACGGCATATCCTAGAAGAAATTGTCTGGCATAAAGAAAAAGAAGTTGACCAGATGCGGGAACGGCTGAACTTAGCTCAACTGCGGAAACAGATCGAGTCAGCCCCGCCAGCGCGGGACTTTAAAGCGGCATTATTAGCGGCAAAGACTCGTCCCGCCTTAATTGCTGAAGTGAAAAAGGCATCACCGAGTAAAGGCGTGATTCGGGAAGCATTTGACCCAGTTGCCATTGCCCGTGCTTATGAACAAGGGGGGGCGAGTGCCATATCCGTGCTGACGGATAAAAAGTTCTTCCAAGGGAGTTGGGACAATCTCAGCTATGTCAGGGAAACTGTAAATTTACCAATTCTGTGTAAAGAGTTCATCATTTATCCTTATCAACTCTACCTTGCTCGGAGTCGTGGCGCTGATGCGGTATTGCTGATTGCGGCTATTTTGTCGGATCAAGACCTACGGTATTTTGTCAAAATTGCCAATGGTTTATCCATGACCCCTTTGATCGAAGTGCATACTCTGGATGAATTAGACCGCGTGTTATCGGTAGATGGCGTTACCCTAGTAGGTATAAACAATCGCAACTTGACAGATTTCTCGGTTGATTTGCAAACGACCTGCCAACTTCTGGCAGCACGAAGTCAGCAGCTTGAAGAACGCGGTATTCTGGTTGTCAGTGAGTCAGGACTGCATAAACGTGCTGATTTAGAGCAGGTCGCATCGGCGGGGGCTACAGCCGTACTGATCGGTGAATCATTGGTCAAACAGCCTGATCCAGCCCTAGCCGTTACCAATCTGTACTCGTTCAACTGAAGCGCGATCGCGAATTCGTCTTTTGAGGTAAACCCGGTTTCATGGAGCCAATACCCCTTCCGTCTTATATTCACTACGAACTGCTACTACAGATGCTAGAGCGTCATACTGCCTTTGCCACGAATCAAAACCCCATGATTCGAGAACAGGTGCATCAATTGATTGTTGCACTCCGCAAAGCGTTAGCCCAGCAGAAACAACTCGAACAAACCTGTAATCGGCTCAATTTACCGGTTGAGTACCGTTGGTCTCTCAATAGTGTCAATGTTGAGTCAAAATCATCAGATAATGGTTTTCCCCTAGATTCGGATACCAAAACTCAGTCATGAGATAGTGGTGTGATTCAGAATTAGGTGATGCTCAAAGGTTGAGGATAAAGCTCATGGATAATAAGTTGATGCTGATGATTCCCGGACCAACACCGGTGCCTGAACAGGTTTTGCTGGCGTTAGCCCAGCATCCGATCGGACATCGCAGTGGGGAATTTAGTGCCGTTATGGCAGAGGTAACCCAAAACCTAAAATGGTTACACCAGACTCAAAATGATGTTTTGGTGTTAACGGTGAGTGGTACGGGTGCCATGGAAGCCGGGATTATTAATTTTTTGAGTCCCGGCGATCGGGTTTTAGTCGGAAGTAATGGCAAATTTGGCGATCGCTGGGCGAAGATGAGCGCGGCGTTTGGTTTAGAGGTGGAGGCGATTACAGCCGAGTGGGGTCAACCCCTTGATCCGGAAGCGTTTCGCCAAAAGCTGGAGGCGGATACGGATAAGACAATCAAAGCCGTTATCGTTACCCATTCAGAAACCTCCACCGGGGTACTCAATGACCTGGAAACGATTAACCGTTACGTCAAAGACCACGGTCAAGCTCTGATTATTGTAGATGCGGTAACCAGTGTGGGCGCGGTCAATTTACCCATTGATGAGTGGGGGATTGATGTGGTGGCGTCTGGTTCTCAGAAAGGCTATATGATTCCCCCAGGGTTAGGGTTTGTTTGTGTCTCGGATAAGGCTTGGCAAGCCTACGAAACCGCTAAACTGCCGCGCTTTTATTTAGATTTGGGAAGCTATCGCAAAGCAGCACAAAAGAATAGTAATCCGTTTACGCCTCCAGTCAATTTAATGTTGGGACTGCAAACGGCGTTGCGAATGATGAAAGCTGAGGGGTTAGATAATATTTTTGCTCGTCATCAACGATTGATGCAGGCAACGCGGGCGGCGATTGAGGCGCTTTCCCTTCCCCTATTTGCTCCGGATAACGCCGCTAGTCCAGCGGTAACGGCGGTAGCCCCTGTGTCGATTGAAGCCGAAAAAATTCGTAGCGTGATGAAAAAACGTTTTGATATTGCTCTAGCTGGGGGACAAGATCACTTCAAAGGCAAAATATTCCGTATTGGTCACTTAGGCTTTGTCTGCGATCGCGATATTTTGGCAGCAATTGGAGCGCTAGAAGCCACATTGCGAGAGTTAGGATATGAGTCTATGACACCGGGCGCTGGCGTGTCAGCGGCGGCTCGCGTCTTGACTCAATCGTAGGTTAAGCCATAAACGAGACACCCAAGACGCCAAAAAAGAGCGGGTCAACTAGCGACCCGCTCTTTCTAATAGAGTAATCAACGGTCAATGGATCATAAGGTATGAAATTCAACGGTTTAGACGTGAATGGATTATTCCCAAAGCGTAAGCATTTAGACATTCTTCATTTTCTCCTGACCGATTGTTTGAGTTTCAGACTGTTTCCAGCCAGTCATAGATTTGGTCTAATTGCTGCAATGTTACTAAACCGTACTGCCACAGAATCATTGGTAATGGTCCTGGGTCTTGTTCCCGACGTCGTTGAGCGATCGCAATGGAATCAGTAGAAATTGCCAATTCCTCTTGCAAAAATCGTAAAAATTCAGAATAGGTTGCAGGTGCCATAATGGCTGTTCACCTCCTTATCGGCTACTATTGTGGAATCAGCGTCCTGCCTCCTTTAGCAATGGGTAGACAGATTTAATACTGTCTACTAGCTGAGGGTTCTTTGCTTATTGTGATAGGTTAATCCGGCACTGCTTGTGTCCTAGATCACTGACCATCTAAGATCTTGATTGATCGAGTTGAAAACTCACTGGATGTGCTGACCAGGTATCGTTTTAACCTTCACCCCCCATCAACTTGAGGGTAATTTTAGTTAACTCACTTCACACCACTAAAAGCTAGTTGCAGACTACACCCCTACTTGGTCGTGTTAATGGGTAGCCACAGCTAAGACAGGTCACTACCTCGTCGTCAGATAGTCTTTTATGAGAATCTATCTTACGAAATGTTAACGTAATTTCGTATAAAGATCTTTACATTGTTGATTTAAGTTTTCAATGATGTTAATCAAGTTTTAAGATTCTGACGAGGGATTAATCTCTTCCTCTAGGAGGATGATTTTTAGGCGATCGCCTACTTGTAGTCCCAGTTGAGCGGCTCGTCCTCCAGGGAGTTCAATCACTTGGTCAACCAGAACCCCTGGTCCATAGGTAGGACAGGGAGTGGAGATACAGGGGGGAACATTTTCCGCGATCGCTTTGACCTCGCCATCTCGCAAAAAGATCATATCTAGGGGGATTTTCACATTCTTCATCCAAAAGCTAGCGCGTCGCGGTGGGTTCAAGGGAAACAACATCCCCCGATCTGGCGCTAAAGCCGTGCGATACATCAATCCGATCTGCTGTTGTCGAGGTGTCCTAGCCACTTCGAGTAAAATCAGCTGATCACCGATCTGGGTTTGAGCGCTAATAGGTAACATCTGACCGGAATTAGAGGATGACGAGGAGAGGGATGGCGGTTCTGGAAGTTGTTCGCCAGATTTTAAGGGGGTGCCATCGGCGACAGGGTTGGAACCGGATGCCGAACATCCAAACAGTATCAGACTAAGCGTGATTCCGAATAGGCGAGTATGATAGGTCATGAGTTTAGGTTAGGGAGATGGGGTTGTAGAGACGTGCCATGGCACGTCTGGGAGCAGGGGAAGATGGGGGAGATGGGGGAGCTGGGGAAGCAAATAACCAATGACGAATGACAAATGACAAATGACAAATGACAATCAAAACCGTTAACTTTAATTGTTCCCACCCACTTAACTAAGATTCTCGTAAAACATACCCGACACCCCGGACAGTTTGAATAAGACGCTTGTCACCCTCATCTTCAATTTTCAGGCGTAGATACCGGATATACACCTCAATCACATTCGACTCACCCAGAAAATCGTATCCCCAAACATTTTCCAGAATTTGTTCGCGAGTTAAAACTTCACGGGGATGGGTCATCAAATACTTAAGCAATTCAAACTCTTTCATCGTCAAGTCAATCACTCGTCCTCCCCGCATAGCGCGGCGCGTCGTCAAATCTAACGCCAAATCCCCAAATCGGAGTTGTTCACTCGTATTGGTATCCGGTTCTAGATACAGACGTACCATCTGCAAAAAGGCATCAGCGCGGTAGGGTTTAAGGAAAAAATCATCAGCACCCGCTTCTAAACAGGCGACTCGATCCTCAATCGTGTCGCGAGCGATGAGTAAGAGTAGGGGGACACGAGAACCCGCTTTTCTCAGGCGAGTACATAAACTGAGACCGGATTCGCCAGAACCAGAAAGCGATTGATCCACAACCATCATCGCGGGTTGGAGTTCACAAGCTTGATGCCAGCCGCTAGGCGCATCTGTCGCGATAACCGTATGATAGCCAGCTTCTATTAGATCTAGGCTCATGCGTTGAGCTAGACTTTCATCGGTTTCTACGAGCAAAACACAGGGATTACCGTCAAGGGGAGCAGATTGCATAGATGGCACTGGTGGTGAGTCGTTGGATGTAACACCGGAATTTCCTCTATTGTTCTAGCATGACTGGGCGAGTATCATTCCGCCCAGAGTGACAGAAATAACTCACCCGTTCACATTTCCCTTGTTCAACTTCTGCCAAGGTATACTAGCAGCCATCACTCTCCTGCTAATCTGGCGAACATCGTCAATAATCTTGTCAGTTAACCACATTCCCTGAGTCCGAAGCCTGATGATAATGGGGGCAATTAATGGTAAATATCCTAACTGTTTAGCTTTGACCAATACACCGAGAGTGCCTGTGTATTTTAATTCATTCAAATTAGCGATACGTCGCGCCAATTGGTCATCAAAAACCAGTAAACTGTCTGGGTTTTCTAAGCCTAAGGCTATCACCTCAGCTTCACCCTGTCCTAAATCAACGATAGCAGGAATAAGGGCAGCGGACGCAACTGGACGAATTTGAATCCATTCGATAGCGTTGACTATTGGTACATCAACCCCTTGCCGTTTACCGACTTCTAGTTCTTGGGGTACAGCAGGGGGTACGGTAATTGTACTGTATAGTTGTTGCAGGAGTTCTAAGCAATTAACTTGGTGAAGATAGAGTAGGGGTGATGTGTTGACAATAATTAGGGGTTCAGGCATTGTGGACATCCTGTTCTAATTCTTCTGGGGTTAAAGAGAAGGGAGATACCTGATAACGCCCTAGTAACATCAGAAATTCTACTCGTGAGATTCCGGCTAATTGAGCGGCGCGTCCGGATGAGAGTTTTCCCAGTTCAAAGAGTTTTACGGCGGCTAATAGCTGGAGTTCTCTTGCAATGCTTTCGGGTGTTTCTTTGAGACTGATTAATATTTCTTCAGGAATATCGAGTTGAATTGTACTCATGGTTGATATCTCCGTGGGGAATAGTATGGTCGTAGTTATTCCTAGGGTAGCTGATGGAGTATAAAGCCTAGTGATCGCGCTAGAGATTAATGGCATAGCTGGTTTGCTGGTGGATTGCCTTTAATGACCTTAACAAGGAATCCTATCCAACTGGATATCATCAGCGGATTGGGGCAGACGCGCGATTGTGTCCAGGTTGCAGGACGGGTGGAACTTATCTACAATAATCAAATGATCTCTATTCGGAGCGACCATTGACTGCGATTAGCCTCAATCCTATGAAATCTTTAGACCATGGCGAACAAATAGAATTATTTCAATCATTCAAACCGACTAATCTTATATTTTTTAAACCTAAATTTACTTTCGTAGACTTATTCGCCGGAATCGGTGGATTTAGAATTCCCCTAGAAGAGTTGGGGGGTAAATGTTTAGGTTACTCAGAAATAGACAAAGAAGCTGTTAACGTCTACAAGAAAAATTTTATTAGTTATATAAATGCAGATGAACTATATTTAGGAGACATAATAGCGCTGCATAAGTTGCCGTTTGAGGTCGATATTTTGGTTGGTGGTGTCCCTTGTCAACCTTGGTCTATTGCGGGTAAATTACAAGGGTTAGATGATCCGAGAGGTAAGCTATGGATTGATGTGTTTAGAGTTGTCCAGGTGAACCAACCCAAAGGATTTATCCTGGAGAATGTTAAAGGGTTAACAGAACCCAGAAATAGACCGAGCTTGAACTACATTATTCAGAGTTTAACCCAATGTGGTTATCAGGTTAAGTTTCAAGTGCTTAACTCTTACGATTTTGGTTTGCCTCAAGATAGAGATCGAGTATTTATCGTCGGCATTAGAAATGACATAGAAAAGAGTAAAAGCTTTGATTTTCCTAAGCCTTTAGGTAAGCCGATTAAGCTCTATGATGTCATTAATGGTATTGAGCGTTGTCAGTTTACTAAGAAAAAATTTCCTGCCGAGATTTTATTTGATGGAAAAATCCCAGCCGCCAGAGGTAGATTTCAAAAAATCGATGAATTAAATGATTTTTTTATTTTCGCTGACATCAGAGATGGACATACTACGATTCATTCTTGGGACTTGATTAAAACAACGACTAGAGAAAAATTAATCTGTAAAACGATTTTAAAAAATAGACGAAAGAAGATCTACGGTCCTAAGGATGGTAATCCCTTAAGCTTTGCGATATTAAGCGAGCTTGTTCCCGAACTGAAAATTGAGGAACTTGAAAATTTAGTCTCTAAAAAAATCCTTCGTTATATTGATGATAAAGGATATGAGTTTGTCAATTCAAAGATATCTTCAGGTATTAACGGTGTTTCTAAAATATTCTTACCTCATGCCGATGTAATCGCCACGTTAACGGCGACCGGAACAAGAGATTTTGTTGCAACAAAGTCTCTGGCGTGTCAAGAGCCGGAAGCCTATAAAAAGACATTCATCAAAGAAATTTGTAGAAAGAGAAAATTTAAGCGACTTACCGCGCAAGACTACGCCAGATTGCAAGGGTTTCCAGAATGGTTTCAACTGGCGGATAATGAAGCGACGGCTAAGTATCAACTGGGAAATGCTGTTTCAGTTCCTGTTGTCTATCATTTGGCAAAAGCTTTACTCAATGTTATTTTTTAAAGGAAATTTACATGGTGGCTATTAGCAACATAAATCGGTCAAAAATTAAAAGATATTTAGAAAAATTCATCGATGAATTAGTCAATGAATATAAAGGTCGAGAAATTGTCAAACCTGATAGCGCATCAGAGTATTTATCGCGCCGATCTTCTCAGGGAGAATTGAAACCCTTTCAAGCTTCACTTATTCCACCAAAATTAATTCGCATCAACCAGTTTGAACGCGGATTAAGTACCCGCTTGGGAAACTCTATAGAAGAATGCGCTCGTATCATAGCTCAAGATTATTATCCAACGGTACATCGAGGTTATGATATTACTGCCCAAGTTAGTATCACTGCCTTTGCTGAAGCAGAACGCCAGAAGGAACAGTATGAATCGGCTGCAAAGGGGGGACAAGCCAAGCCATCTTTTGAGGAGATGATAACAGCAATGTTAAACGCTCGACGTTCCGATGATTTAGAAGAAAAGCAGGTTCGGGCTGACCTTTATATTCAAACAGATGACGGCAGAGAATTAATATTTGAGATTAAATCCCCTAAACCTAACAAGGGGCAATGTTTAGAAATATTACAGCGTTTGTTGAGATTTCACTTGTTGCGTGGTGATAACTCGGCTCAGGTTCAAGCTTACTATGCGATGCCTTATAATCCTTATGGTTCGACAAAAGCTGATTATAAATGGTCACAGGCTTTAAATTATCTACCGTTTGAGGAAACTGTAGTCATTGGGCAAAATTTTTGGTCAATCCTTGGCGGTGAAACCACATACGAAGAATTATTAGAGATTTATCTGGAAGTTGGACATGATAAAAGTAAGTCCATGCTAGATTCTTTGGCTTTTGGATTTTGATGGAATACAAAATAGAATAATTTCAATCGTTTAAACTTAGTCTATTGCCGAGCAACGACAAGGGTTAGATAACCGGACAAATCAACTAAATAATTTTGTTAATTTGTATTTATGTGAATTGTATAGCTATGCTAAAATAAAAAAAATTAAGTAATTCTTATGGTATCAACCGAAAGCACTTCAAAAACTGAATTCCACCCCAATTATCCTACAATTGGTATCATTGGTTGCGGCAATATTGGAGGAAAACAAGCCGCTAATTTTATAGATCACGGTTACTCGGTCTATGTCTACGATCTTGATCAAGATTCTATGGCACAATTGCAATCTTTAGGTGCAAGAATTACCCAAAGTTGTGCCGAACTTGCAACCTGTTCAGATATAATCTTTACCGCATTACCAACTCCTGATGATGTGATCACAGCGGTGCTAGAGGGTGAACAAAACTTGAGCCAAGGATTGCAATCCGGAAGTGTTTACGTGGATATTAGTACCAACTCTCCCGAAACAATTCTCAGAATTCATCACGCCATGGAAAAACTGGGAATTGAGATGTTAGATGCCCCCTTTAATGATTGCTCGGAAGGAATTAAAAGTCAACAAGGTATGGGTTTAGCGATTCTGGTTGGTGGCTCAAAGGGAACCTTCGAGCGAGTTGAATCCATCCTTCAACTAATGGCAGATCAGGTTCTTTATTGTGGAGAAATTAGCTCCGGAACTCGATGCAAACTTATCCACAATGCTGTTAATGCGATCGCGGTTCAAGCCGTGAGTGAAGGAATTACGTTGGGTTTAGCTTCAGGAATCGACCTACAAACGATTTGGGATGTGCTACGTTTGGGATCATTTGGTCAGAATCCTGGGGACATTCACGGCTTACCTCACTATTGGTTCTCACGACGCTGTGATGATTTATCTCAACACCCTGAATTTACTGTTCAATTACTCCATAAAGATTTGCGGTTAGCTCTGGAGTTGGCTAGTCAGCATGACATTAGTGTTCCTCATTTAAGCTTAACCATCAAAGATTATGAAGAAGCCGAGCGACGCCAATGGTCTGATTATGCTACGACTAAAGTCCGCTGTCTACAAGAAGAACGAGCTGGAGTAATTGCTCAAGATTCTCCTCAGCTATAGCGCTACGCGCTAGGCAATGGGAAATAGGCAACCCAACTCTTTTTGTCCTTAGATTAAGGCTTCAGCGATTGCCGTCTTCAATAACTCATCTACGGATATCCCTGCTGCTTTTGCCATACATGCAACAACACTTTTAGGAGAAAAAGAACAGTATAAACCTGCCTCTAAAAACCAGGGTTGTCCTTGGGGATCAATGCGAAAATCAAACAAGCTATAATGACGACAACCTAGCGCTTTGTGACATTGTTTAGCAACGTCTTGAACCTTGGTGGTTATCGGATCGGTTGTGTCAACTATCCAAGCCTTTTCATTATTCTTAGCTGCACAAGTTAATTCACCTGTCTCTGTTTTTTTTAGTTTGTCGCTATAATTACGAATTGGATGATTTTGAGTATTGACTGAATATTCTTCTAAAGGGAGTCCAATTAATGTTCCATTTTTAACAAAAGTCCCACATCTTACTTCTCTTCCGAGTTCAATATAGTCTTCCACTAATACCTCATCAGCATAGTGAAACGCTTGGGTTAAGGCTTCATCATAGTCAGCCATATTTCTCACTAGCGTAACCCCTAAAGAGTTATCCGAGTTAGCCGGTTTAATTACAACAGGTGGCATTAAATTGGGGGTGTCTCCTTGGTGTAATAGTTCCCCATAAGGGACTTTTACCCCTGCAGCAGCAACAATAGCTTTGGCTTTAGCTTTATGGGCGGTTAATGCCATCAACTCCGCTTTATTGCCCACATAAGGAATATTTAAGAGGTCAAATAAACCTCGATAGTGAGTCATTCCAGGAATACAAAACATTTGCGGTAAGACTAAATCTATGTTTTGTGTAGTGATCCACTGTATGGCTTCAGCAAGAGATATGGGTTTTGCTGCGTCAATGTCTTCTGGCGTCAAAGATGAAGGAAAACGCCACAATCTATCAGGGGTAATATAGGCAATAAAAAAATTATAGCGTGAGGGATTAGCGGTTGCTGTGATACAGTCTTTAGCATAAAGACGGGATAAGTCGCCATAAAACTCATTTTCAGCAGAACCCACTAAATGAAGAATATTCAGCACTGACATGATTGAATCTCCTGATAATTTTAAAACAAGATTTAAGTGCTTTCTTGGGCAATAAAAAACTGAGATCCTAAATAAATCAGACCCCCCGCCGCCATACCCGGAAGCACTTCATAAACTATACCCGATAAATCCAGTCCCACCTTCCAGAACAACGCCGCCGCAATTCCCCCGAACATCATCGCGATCGCGACTGGCGTGGTTACCGATTTTTGCCAAACCCGTAAGATTAATAGTGGTCCCAAACTAGAGGCGAGAACTGACCAGGAAAATGTAATCAAGGCAAAGACATTATCATCTCCGGCTAAGGCAATACTCAAGGTAATTACCGTCACCGTTAAGGTTCCTAACTTGGCATAATTATATGAGTGCGCCAATCCTGGAAACAGGTCTTGAGTTAACGCGGCTGAACAGGATAAAATTTGGGAATCCGCTGTCGATATTGTAGCGGCAAAGAGTCCCGCTAGCATCATTCCCACTAAAATAGGGGGCAATAATTCCAGGGCTAAATAAGGTAGTGCTAATTCTGGATCACCATTGATTAACAAATCTGGCAAAAGCACCCGCGCAGCCATCCCCACAGCCATCGCTGAAGACGAGGTAAAGAAAGCGCAAATCACTTTAATATCCCGTGCTAAACCAATCTTATTCGCCGAATTAATTGCCATTGCCCGAATTAAAATATGAGGTTGACCCACGACACCAAATCCGGCGGCAATCCAGCCAATTAAAAAAGGTACAAATCCCCACTCCAGATCCTTTGGACTTAAACTGACCAATTCTGGATCAATAGCGTCAAGCTGTGTCCAGAATCCAGCCAATCCGCCACAATTTGCGATCGCTACCACCACCAACAGTACCAGAGAACCAATCATAATCGTGGCTTGCACCGCATCCGTCCAAATTGAAGCCCGAATTCCCCCCGAAAAACAGTAAATCATCACCACAATCGCGCCAACAATCACACCGAGGGAATAATTCCAATTAAACACCGCATGAAGTGCCTTCCCTCCTGCAACTAATTGCGCCGCCGCATAAGATCCCAAAAACGCGATCGTAATTAATGCTGAAATTGCCGTAATCCAGCGAATTCCTTTGGTTTCTTGACCCAGGAAAGAGGACACCGTATCGGCAGAAATTTCTTCAGAAACCTGTCTGAATCGTTTAAATACAAACCACCAGGCAATATAATCTCCGATCATCCAGCCAAGGGTTAGCCAAATCGCCGATAATCCAATCGTGTAAGCAAAGCCAACTTGACCGATAAATAGTAAACCACTTTGACCCGTCGCCATCGCTGAAAGGGCAGTTAGCCAGGGATTAACATTGCGGCTGGCAAGGAGGTAATCAGTTGTCGTATTTTGCTTTTGGGTTGTCGAATAAATGCCGACGCCAGTAAACACCAAAAGAAATACGATAAAGGTAGCTGCAATCATTACTGAATTATGAATTAAGGATTAAATCGCTCAACATTGAAAGGCATAATAATAAAGCTAACGGTTGAGATTAGAGAACAGGGAACAGGGAACAGTAAGGGTTTGAGGGCGATTTACAAAACTTAATGCGGTGCTGCTTTCTTTTCTCCGACTACTTATGGCATCATAGGCTGTTCCCATAATTTAACCTTTTACTCTCGATTTTATTTATTCTCCCCCAGCTTCCCCAGCTTCCCCAGCTTCCCCGGCTTCCCCGGCTTCCCCAGCTTCCCCGGCTTCCCC
The DNA here is from genome assembly GCF_000155555.1 of Coleofasciculus chthonoplastes PCC 7420. Lineage (GTDB taxonomy): Bacteria > Cyanobacteriota > Cyanobacteriia > Cyanobacteriales > Coleofasciculaceae > Coleofasciculus > Coleofasciculus chthonoplastes_A. The sequence goes on along the minus strand of NZ_DS989846.1, from coordinate 388,276 downwards.
AGCTTTTCAATCTCCCCCCAATTCCACCAACTTACCAATATTAAAATCAATCCTGATCCAGCCCTGCATTCGGCGCAGATTATCCAGCAACAATAAAGGAATTTGCCAGTGGTGTACCATCAAAAACGGTAGCGGATCATTCACCTGAAAAATTGCATCTTTCCCGCCAAACACTGTCTTAAACCAGCGCCGGATATCCCCAAATGAACGAATCTCATTCAACCGCCAAACTTCGTGATATAACCAATAGGTTGGCTTACTTTCCGGCAATGGCTGCAAGGGTTCAGGTAACGGCGTGTCACTCAAATACGCCTCTGCTACTCCGGGATGGTTATAAAACATGGTAATTGCCGAATGCGTGCGGGGATTACACTCGATCGCGTAAACTATCCCATCCTCTGTCTTGATAAAATCAAAGGAGGCTTGTCCCGTCAAATTCAATCCCTGGACAAACCGACTCACCCACTGCAAAATATCCGGCTGATCCACGTTTTCATAATTCACTTGAAACGCTGAAGATTCACAGCAGCAGTGTAGTCGTAATTCCCCATTCCGCACCGTACTATGAGTACAGTATTCCTTACCCGGAATAAACTCCTGCATAATCCAGGGTTTATCCTCACTGATGGGTAAACTCTTGACAAATGCAGCAGTTTCTGATGGAGTTTTACAGGGAAGTTTAGTTAAGTTTAAACGCCGCACTGAGTCGTAAGGAATACTCTTCAGGATATACTTCCGTTTCTCTCCTCGAAAGTCAAAATCAATCACCTGTTGCGGATCAGTAATTTTAAAGGATTTGGGTACAGATAAGCCAAATTCCCGTGCTTTTTGGGCAAAAGCAAACTTATCATCCAGCAGTTGAGTGACATCTGGATCAAAGTGGAAAACCTCACAACATCCCGATAATACAGGTTTGGCTAAAGAGTCATAATAACTAGCGACGGGACTACAGACTGGAACATAAACATCCACATTTTCCTGTTTTGCGATCGCGAGTAGCCCTTCCATGTAACCATCGGGATCTTTATTGGGCGCCGGAACTGTATAAAATCGATCCACCGCCCGAGAAAATCGATGTCCCACTAGCCAATATTTATGGGATTCTACTAAAATAACTCGATGTCCATCAGCGTAAAATGACCGCGCCAGTTGCAAGGATTTGGTCATTTTCCCCCCAGTCAGCATAATCGTTTTCGGATTGGGGTTAGCCACTTTGGGGTTCTGGAAAGGGCGGGTGAGACTATCCCACACCAGCGCCACGACGACAACGGTTAAATTAAATGGAAACGCGATCGCGAGTAAGGTTAATGTCCCCAGGTTTTGCAGTACGGCGAGAATAAGTGAGTTAGTCATTTGTCAAGAGTAGGGGTTTGGTCACCAAACCCCATTTAATCAGGAAATTGAGGATTAAGTCGGGGCGGGTTTAGTTACATTTTGGTGGGGTAATAAAGGATAGTTGTGAAACCCGCCCCTACAGATGTCCGTTTAAACCCGTCGAATTAGGGTCAAACCGTCACGCAAGGGTAAGACAACCTGTTCCACCCTGGAATCATCCGTAACCACCTGATTAAATTTGGCGATCGCGTCTCCATTCGGTGTCCGTTCTTCTTCTGCTAAATAAACCTGTCCTTGCAGTAAGGTATTATCCACACAAATTAACCCGTCTGGTGCTAATAATTGGGTGTCTAGGAGCGTATGATAATAATCCACATACTCCTGCTTATCGGCATCAATAAATACAAAGTCATAGGACTCACCCGCTTTCGCTAATTGACGCAATGTCTCCAAGGCTGGCGCAACTTTTACAGTAATTTTGCCACCATGCGGTGAGGCTTGGAAACAGGTTTGGGCAAAACTTGCCACATAGTCATCCACTTCACAAGCGATCACTGATCCATCATCAGGTAATCCTTCCGCCATCGCCAAAGCAGAATACCCGGTGAACATCCCAATTTCCAGAACCCGTTTCGCCCCAGTCATCTTGACAAACATCTTTAAGGTTTGTCCCTCAATATGTCCAGATAACATCTCCTGTTCTAACTGGCGCACTGTCTCGCCATCGGAGAATAGTCTACTCCAATCTTCAGTGCAGGTTTTCTCTACTAAGGCGGTTAAGGCGGGAGAATCTGGAGTTGTATTGTGATTCAGGTAGGGTTCAAGTTTAGCCGCGAGTTGATAGGCTTTTTTTAGAGAACTTGCCAGTTGGGGGTGTTGCGCGGCGTCTACTAATTCCAGGGTTTGTTCAAGCTGTTCGACTAGAATTCCCAGGGGAGTAACCGGACGTGCGATCGCTTCTTTTGTTACAGTTTGCATGATTTATTTCCTTAATGATGTGGCAATTTGTACCAAACGTTGCTGGGTAGAGACGCGCCATGGCGCGTCTCTACATAGGTTGAGGGGATAGAATTATTCCAAACCCAAATCCTTGAGATACATTTCTACGCCAGCACCACCATCAGGGAACATTGCACAGACGGCTTTATGATCCGCTACCGCCGCTTCCAGTACATCTGGGGGGACTTCTTTGGCATAATCACAGACACCGATACCACAGGGTAGAGGTGCCCACAGTCCGCCATCTCCCCGCTTACGCCGCATATTTTGCTGACCCGCAATCATCAGATCAATGTCTTCTAAGATAGGATGATAGACACTCAACCCTAGAGAACGAATCAGTGCGAGAATGCGATCGCGTTCTGTAGGTTGCAGCCAGCCTAATTTCGTCGCTAAGGTTGCGCCATACGCCATTCCTGTCGATACTGCATGACCATGCATTAACTTAGCGGCGGGTTCATAACGGGGACTCCAGGTGTGACCATAAGCATGAGGGCGATCCTGATACGTCTCGAACATATTCGTCCCCTCATATTTCATATAGGAGAACAATGCCCGATAAATCACCTCATCCGCAACCTTGGCTAACTCCTGATCATCTCCTAACGTTGCGAAGTGAGTTTCTACCAAGCGCGAACCATAGTCTTCCAGCAGTTCAAACAAAACCTTGTCATCCGTCACCGCCATTTTAATAATTTCCGCCATCCCATTCCGGATATGACCCGTGGCGAGGCTGCGGAAAAAAGTGCGATCGACTAAGGTTAGTACGGGTGGATGATACGCCCCAATACTATTCTTAAATTGTTTACCATTGGTACAAGTACGCGGACTCGGACCGGCGTCAATCGCCGCGACTATCGTTGTCCCCACCATAATATAAGGCGTGCGACGGTGTTGTAAGGCACAGGCTAATCCCGCCACATCACTGAGAACCCCCCCACCAATCACTAATACGGGTTCATTGCGAGAGACATCACAGCCGTCTTTTCCTAAGAATTCCAGCAGGCGATGCACCGTTTCTGGGGTTTTATCCGCTTCCCAGGCGCGACAGACATTCATCTGGAGGGGAATTTCATGGGTGTCAAAATACTGACGCACCGATTCCCCGTACAACTTATCTACTGTTTGGTCAATGATGGCGATACAGCGACCCCGACTATTATAGATTTCCGCTAGGTTTGGGTTAGAGGGGTCGAAAATGCCCTGAATTAACTTGACTTGTGCTTTTAGGGTAAAGGTTGCAGTGACTTCAAAGGAGCGACTATCATTCCCTGGAACGATTTCTCCCGACCCGGTATACCATTCCGAGGTGCGATACTTGGCTCCATGTTCGACTCCAATATTGTTAGCGTCTCGGCTTGGCAATGAGTCAATTAAATCTTCTCGGATTGTCTCCGTTAATCCGGCTTGAGGAAAGGTTGTTTGTGGAGTCATTGTAGATTGGTTTCTCCTGTACTTATGACATGAAAAGGTGTTGTAGCGTTCTGAAATTATTGGCAGCGAAAATTAACTCGATGCCAGGGGAAACACTGTTATAAAATTTGGCAATTCATACCAGAGAAGCCGCGTAGACCAGCATTGAATGACACTGATTTAAGGGAGTAAGCACAAAGCGATTCTAGATCGCTCACAGGCTTACCTACAAACACTTAATTCAGCACTATTCTGTTTAAGGCTTCTCTCAAATTGACCCAAAACACAGGAGTTCTGGTTGATTCAATTATCCTCAACCAAGTAAGTCATCAGGGGTTATCCTGATTGACGATGTTTTTCCAATGGTGGTATTGAATTTTGGAAAAAAGGACAGAAAACCAATATCTAAATTGCTAACCTGAAAGCCCTAGTGCCAAGGGAGTACAATAAGTAGACGACTCACCTTGACTCGCTTGACAGGTAATCCTGACAAGCAGATCGAGTCTTCCATTAGCGGGTTTTGGGTTAAATACTTTTTGTCAAAATGCCCGTTGGCAAAACGGTGAACCAATTGATTTTGTCAAAGGGTCTTACTTACAAAGCAAACTTGGCTTACCACCGATCTTACGCCTCACTAGCGCCGTTGTTGCCAACCAATAGTCTGTTTGATCGGTAGGCTTCCATTTTAAATTACACCCGTGATTAATTTGCTGATCAGGGTTCAGCGGTTTTGTGGTAATATCCGTCATTGCTGCTCTAAATTTTTCATCAATCATCGAAACTCCTTTGGGTCCCAAACCCTGTCTTTATAAGACAGCTTTACAATTAAATGCTGGTTTTTAAATGGATATAATCCCAGGAACCAGCAAAACCTGTAATAAGTCCCTTCGCTCACCTAGTCCAAGATGTCTTGGCATTACCCAACGCCTAACCAATTAGGCTTAGAGATAGTCCGAACTAGGGAAGTATTCGGAAGTCTGTACCAGGACTAGGCTCAAAAAGCTATTCACCTCTTACGTTGTCCAAACTGGCTTGGTCAATCCTTGTCCCTTTTAGGGCAAGGTTGGTGAAGAGTGTGTTACTGATGAATTCACTGATAATCAATCTGCCCATTCAGACAAAACAGTTTGGCTAAAGGAAATTATCTCTGACCAGAAACAATTTTCGGCAGGTAAAGGAGGTCGCCCTCGTTTCAAGATTTAATACACGTTTGCTAGTTTAACGCTTTACGTTTCTTACTCTTTCGCTGATTTAAGGAATTTATTATTTTTTAGAAAAGAATATGTAAAACTTATCAAAATACTTGCCTAAGAAAGTAAATAAAGTATTATTTGTCAATAAGTAAAAATACTGAGGATGCCCGAAACGAGAGGAAAAACAGCTATCAACTTTCGGCAACACCAACTACTGTTTCCGCCAATGCAGAAAACAGCGATAATGATTCAAGAGTTAGGGTAGGTTAGGTAACGTTTACGCTTTACCCAACCTAAAAAATTGACATAATACTCGCTCTGATCTGCCGAAGTTGTTAAGGAATGTTCAGCGCGATCGCTCTTCCAGCCAATGTTCCAAATCTGCTAAACGGTTAAAGTCTAAAAAATCTTCTCCTAAACGTTCCAACTCTTCAATCGATAACATTTCAATTTGGCTAGTTATCGCGATATTAATCTCACCAAAACGCTTTTTGAGTTGACGCAGGATTAACGCGATCGCTTCCGTGAGTTTTCCTTCTTCTTTACCTTCTTCTTTTGCATAAGTTATCCGCCCTTTCTCATCTTGTAACATTATCCCTCGGCGATCAACCATGTCTAACTCTTCTACCGTCATTTTGGCTTGGTTGGCAATATTTAAAGCCAGTTCTATCTCACGGACTTCTCTTAAATTATCGGGTATGGCATCCAAGGTTGCAGCTTCTTTAATAAAATAAATCCATTTATCGCTTAAACTATTTAATTCTGACAGGGTTTTCTTGAATTTCGGCAATTCTATAAAAATGAGTTGCAATTCGGTATCGGGATAGGCAATTTTTTTCGTTTTTTCCTGAAAGATAAATTGATTGATTACATCAGGAGTCTGGTTAAACAGGATAAAATCGGTGATAGTGACAGCAATCACCGGGGTCAGACTGAGATAGTTTTCGCCGATACCTAACTGATTGGTATAAGCTTTGCTTAAATTATAAATGACCCGTTTACTAAAAGCACTCACCCGCGCTATTTGCATTTCAATAACGACAATAGACCCATCAGACAAAACTGCTTTTATATCTAAATATGTGTCTTTTAAGGTCATTGCCTGACCAGGATTATAGGGATTGATAATTGTCAAAGATTGAATAATCTTCTCGCCCCCATAAATTATCGCATTGAGAAAACTGATTAAAATATCCTTGCTTTGTTCAGAGCCAAATATTTTTTTAAAGGCATAATCGACCTTGGGACTGATAAATTTCATACTTCCCCCATTTAAGCCTAAATATATTTAATATGGTTGAATTTTACCACGCTGTCATGCATTTAAATTGGGTATTAGTAGCGAGCAAGATGCTCGCACTACAACCCGCATTTCTCACAAGTTTTGCCATCTTAGTCCTTGAAACCTTTACCTAGAGGATGTTTCGAGCATTTTTGACCGAACCTAAATTTCGACAGAGTGTTGAAAGCCTTATTGTACCGTCAAGCCAGGTTGTATAAGTCTTTGGACAATTGTGGTGAGAAATCCGGGAGTCGTAAACCCCGCCTGATGCGCCTCAGCTTGCCAAGGAATCGGAGTACGAGAACCATCTCTCCCTTTCATCACCGGATACGCTGCAATTCCCAAAGGATCTTGCATTTTCTCATAGGGAACCTCGGCTTGGGGAAGTCCTAATTCATCCCCTTGATACAGACAACAACTCCCTGGTAAAGACAGAATCAGCGCCTCCTGTCATTCTGAACGCAGCGAAGCGGAGTGAAGAATCCCTCTAACTGTTGAGGCTAATCCTAATTTATGTCCAGGTACTTAGGGTTCCCACTCGACTGGAACAACTTTTATCTCCTGTTCGTTGTATGCGTTTAGACAAGCGCGTATACGTCCGTTTGACTCGAGCATACCTAGGACGTGATACTTGTAACCTTCTCCGTATTCTGTTCGGGCTATCTCCACGGCTTTAGCTTCAATCGCACTATCGGGTGTCAAGTAGAAGAACTTGATGCTCAGAGGTACTGCTACCAGCACTATCCCCAGAATGAATGCCAGCTTTAGAGGGGGAGCAGAATAAGAATGATCCGATCGCACCAATGCTGACACGATAGGTGCAGCACGCAGTTGTGTGTAGACCCAGAAAGCAACAGCGATCGCTATAATCTGAACTAGGGTTGGCAGAAAATTGCTCACTGGATCAACGCGAAATGCAATTTCCCAAAAGTCTGTCGGAAACAAAAAGGGAAGTCGGATCAGATTGCTGGCGAAGTACGCGAGAATTAAGGCAGCAAACCATGTAACTAGGGAAACGATTTGCAGATTTCCCCGAAGGAACAACACACCCAATACCACTAAGATTGCCGATCCAGGTGATGAAGATGTTGGACTCGGATTTGATGATAATATGCACTGCGGATCATCAAGCGTAGACCAAAAATAGGCGAACTCGAGAATCCCACAAGCGATCAGAACAATACCTACCCGCGTCAAAATTTGTCTTTTGTCATTCGTCATTTGTCATTTGTTGAAGATGACTTGCACTCTAGTCAGGGCGGGTTTAGTGATATCAGGGTGAAAACTAAACGTTAATAATAAAACCCGCCCCTACACACAGGGCGGATTTTGCTGTCAACCTAGGGAGAATAACCAATATTAGTCCCTCACCCCCTCACCCCATCACCCCATCACCCCATCACCCTTATCTCTCTACCTCATCGGCGGCGTCTGGAAATTCATCTGTTCCCCACCAGACATTGGTACTGACTCCAGCAACTGGAGAATGCGCTGTAAGGGAATATCTACCCACTTCGGTCGATTATTGAGTTCATAGCCTAACTCATAAATCGATTTCTCAAACAGATAAGCATCCAACAGCACCTGCAACTCCTGAGTCGTTTCCGGAATAAACGAATGACCTGCACTTGTAGCCAGATAGGTTTTCAGGAAGGTATCACTCACCCAGGAATACCAGAATCCAGACCATTGTTCCATCACCGAGAGATTATCCGGGCGAATCATACCACTGTCAATTTCATTGCGTAAACCCAGAGTCACCGCATAGTGGAATGATTGCAGCATTCCCGCCACATCTCGCAGAGGCGATCGCTTCATCCGCCGTTCACTTAATGGACGGGCGGGTTCTCCCTCAAAGTCAATGATAATTAAGTCTTTCCCCGTATATAAGACTTGTCCTAAATGGAAATCCCCATGACAACGAGTCCGCATCGCCGTAATTTGCAGATTGACTATGGCTTTAAAGCGTCCTAAAATCTGCTCTTGGCGGTTGAGAATGGTTTGGGCTAAAGGCTGAGTTTCCTCCGGTAATACCTCGATCCGTTTTTTCAGTAGCAGTAAAACCTGACCCGTCAGGTTCCGCATATACTGATACACAGACCGTTGATAGAACGAGGTAAACGGTTCCGGGGCAAAGTTAGGATTCTCCGTATCTGAGGACAACGCAATATGCAATTGAGCGGTTCGCTTTGCCAACAGTTGGGTTGTATCCAAATAGGGAACAATCAGATTGTAGCCAAAGGGCGGATCAGTTCTATCCAGCGACTCCACAGCCGAAGGTAAGAGGAGTTCCATTTCCTGTAAATCTGATCCGGGCAATACCATCACTTGCTCAAAATAGCCGCGCAGGGAATCTAAGGTATAAGACCAAGCATTGGTGGTATTGGGAACAAATGCTTGCAAAGCGCCGATGGTGATTGTATCTGAGTTGGCACCACGATACTCCAACGCCCCCGCCACGGGAACAAAATGTTCGGTGACTTTTTTCTCGGTGAGGAAACGCCCAATTTCTAAGTCTGGGTTAATTCCTTCCTCAACCTTGCGGAACAGCTTTAAAATAAAGCGATCGCCATACACGATTGAAGTATTACTTTGTTCGCCTCTGAGCAGATGCGGCTCCAGGTGAGTCGCCTCCTGCATCAGTTCAGCCAGGGCGTCTGTTGCTGTAGCCACTAAGGTTCCCGCCTTTCCTTTATAGCGATGCTTGTGATGAACGGCATCTAAGGGGAAGGCTAAAAAGTCCGGTTCAGCTACCGCATCGAATAATAAGCCCACCTCTTCATGTCCCTCAACCTGGAGATAGGCGATGACTTGATTTGCCTGAATGTTCGACCCATCGCCACCCAGTTCCGTTCCTGGCGCGTAAGCTAAGGGCAGAATGTAGGTTTCTGGGATACCCTCAGTGTATTCGAGTTTGATAAAAATTAACTCCGCCTCGGTTTGTTTATAGGAGACGGGAATGGCTTCCACAATCTCTGCCGATTGCACTGTCCTTGCCTTACCCCCAAACCAGCGACAAGTATAGAGATAGTTGGGCAAAATTGACTCTAGGGTGGTCTTTAAAATCGGTTGAGAAAATACCGTTTGCCATTTGCCACTCACCCTCAGTGTCGGCGGTTGAACTTGGGAACTGGGGGTTTCTGCTAGAGTGTCTTGCAACTGGAGGGTAAACCAGTAGAAGCTATGGGGGGTAAGGCTGAGGAAATAGGATGCAGAACCAATCGCTGGGAATTGGGTACGTCCAAATATCTCCACTGGCACCATCCCTTGGAATGCCGAGAGATCCAATTCCACGGTTTGCACAAATCGCGACAAGTTGGCAACCACTAAGATATGTTCCCCCGCATAAGTACGGGTAAATGCCAAAACCTTACGGTTATCGGGATGGAGAAACTCAAACGTCCCCCGACCAAAGGCTTGGAAACGCTGGCGGGTAGCAATTAACCGCTTCATCCACCACCACAGGGAATTGGGATTCCCCTGCTGCGCTTCCACATTAATCGCTTCGTAGTGATATTCTGGGTCAACAATCGGCGGGGCGTAGAGTTTTTGCGGATTCGTGCGCGAGAAGCCAGCATTGCGGTCAGCACTCCATTGCATCGGTGTGCGTACCCCGTTGCGATCGCCCAGATAAATATTATCGCCCATACCAATCTCATCTCCGTAGTACAAGACTGGCGTACCCGGAAGAGACAGCAGCAACCCATTCATCAATTGAATTTGGTCGCGATTATTCCCCATCAGTGGTGCGAGGCGGCGACGAATCCCTAAATTAAGCCGTGCCTGCGGGTCTTCTGCATACACTTTATACATGTAGTCCCGGTCTTCATCACTGACCATTTCCAGAGTCAGTTCATCGTGATTCCGCAGGAACAATGCCCACTGACAGTTATTGGGAATTTGCGGCGTCTGGTTGAGAATATCAATGATGGGGAAATTATCCTCCATCTTTAAGGACATGAACAGGCGTGGCATTAGGGGAAAATGGAAATTCATGTGGCACTCATCCCCCTGCCCATAATACGCCGCCGCATCTTCGGGCCACTGATTCGCCTCAGCCAACAGCATCCGATTGGGGAACTTGGCATCAACATGGGCGCGTAACTGTTTTAAGAACGCATGGGTTGCGGCTAAATTCTCACAGCTTGTGCCTTCTTGTTCATACAGATACGGCACAGCGTCCATCCGCAGTCCATCTACCCCCATCCCTAACCATAAATCCACAACCTCCAAAACGGCTTTACCTACTTCCGGATTTTCGTAATTGAGGTCAGGTTGATGGGAGTAGAAGCGATGCCAGTAATAGGCTTTCGCTAACGGGTCCCACGCCCAGTTAGAATGTTCAAAATCCTGGAAAATAATCCGGGCATCTTTATATTTTTCCGGGTTGTCACTCCAAACATAAAAATCCCGTTCATTGCTTCCCTTGGGGGCTTTGCGAGCGCGTTGAAACCAGGGGTGCTGATCGGAGGTATGGTTAACAATTAACTCAATAATTACCCGTATCCCCCGTTGATGCGCCGCCTCTAACAGCTCTCGCAAGTCTTCGATTGTGCCAAAAATGGGATTAATTTTTTTATATTCGGCAATATCGTAGCCATCATCTTTCAGCGGAGAGGGGAAAAAGGGTAATGTCCAGATGGCGGTGACCCCTAAATCCCGTAAATAATCTAGCTTCGATGTCAATCCGCGCAAGTCACCAACTCCATCGCTATTGCTATCGGCAAAGGCACGAATTGGCACTTCATAGATGATGGCATCTTTAAACCATAACGGATCATCTTTTAAGATCGAGTTAAGCATTTTTTCTTTGGTAGTTGTTCCTGGTTGATTCGTCATTGGTCATTGGTCATTGGTCATTGGTCCTTGGCTTCCCCTGCTTCCCCTGCTCCCCCTACATCGGAAATGAGGTTTGGAGACCAAACCCCTACTGTTCCCATCTCCCTCAGCTCTCTATTGCCTTACCCAGAAAACGTGTGCTGGAATATCCTGAGGATTGAGTTCCACATAGTTATGTCCGCCAAACCAGGTGTAGTGGGTATCACTGAGTAGATCATGGAGATAGTATTCCCGATAGGGGTCAATCCCTAAGGATTCTAAGGGCAAGTCAATGAACCCCGCTTGCATCCATTGAGGGTCAAAACTGACCACCATTAGAATCACATCCTTGCAATCATCAGTCTGTTTGCTGTAACAAATAATATGGTGATTATCCGTGTGATGAAACCGCAAACTGCCGTTACTTTGCAACGCGGGATGTTCCCGACGGGCAAAATTGACCCGGCTAATCAAGTCTTTGATTGTATAAGGACTATCTAAATCCCACTCCCGAATCTGATATTTCTCCGAGTTTAAATACTCTTCGCTACCGGGTTTGAGCGCCCGATTTTCGCAGACTTCAAACGCTGGTCCATAAATCCCATAGTTTGCCGTTAAGGTTGCGGCTAGGACTAAGCGAATAATACAGGCAGGGCGTCCTCCATGCTGAATAAACTCATGCAAAATATCGGGGGTATTGGGCCAAAAGTTAGGGCGAAAGATGTCATAAGCCGGGGTTTGGGTGAGTTCGGTGAGATATTGGGTCATTTCCCACTTACTATTACGCCAAGTGAAATAGGTATAGGATTGGGTAAATCCTAGCTTGGCGAGGCGATACATCACCTTGGGACGGGTAAAGGATTCCGAGAGGTAAATTAAATCTGGATAGGTTTGTCTCAAATCCGCAATCACCCATTCCCAAAAGTCAAAGGCTTTGGTATGGGGGTTATCGACTCGGAAAATCCGCACGCCTTTTTCAATCCAAAAGAGCATGACACTCCGCAGTTCTTGCCACAGATTTTGCCAGTCTGGGGTTTCAAAGTCAATCGGATAAATATCCTGATATTTTTTCGGCGGATTCTCGGCGTATTGAATCGTCCCATCAGGGCGGCTACGGAACCATTGGGGATTTTCTTTGACGTAGGGGTGATCGGGGGAACATTGGAAGGCTAAGTCTAGGGCAATTTCCAGTCCATGTTCGGCGGCTTTGGCGACAAAGTCCTCAAAGTCAGCCATGGTTCCTAATTGGGGATGAACCGCCTTGTGTCCGCCTTCGGCTGCACCAATACCCCAGGGTACACCCACATCATCGGGTTCGGCGACATTGGTGTTATTTTTGCCTTTGCGATATTGTTTGCCAATGGGGTGAATCGGGGGTAAATAAAGAACATCAAACCCCATACTGGCAATATAGGGTAAGCGGGCTTGGGCATCTTTGAATGTGCCGTGTTTGCCCGGTTCACCACCGGAACGGGGAAACATTTCGTACCAGGTGCTAAACTTTGCCCGTTCTCGGTCTACGATAATTTTCAGTTCTTTGTGGTAGGTGCTGGCAAATTTGCGATCGGGGTATTTTGCCATTAGGGTGGCTAGTTCCGGGGAAATGGCTTTATCGCCTAAAATTGGTTGAGCGACATCTTGCGATCGCAGTGTCGCGACCCAGGTTTTTAACTGTGCCGCATCATCCCCACTGGCGCGTTTCACCGCCTCTTCGACTAAGTTTGCCCCAATCAGCAAGTCAACCGACACATCCTGTTCGGCTGCCAGTTTTTTGGTCATGTCCCGTTGCCAGGATTTAAAGTGGTCAGCCCAGCCCATAATGGTATAGACATAATCCCCCATCTCTGATACAGTAAACTCTCCCTGCCAGCGATCGTTCACCGTTGGCGACAGGGGAACCTCAAACCAGGTTTGCGACTTCTGGGGACGGTATAAAATGACACCCGATACAGCATCATGACTGTCACAGAACATATCCACTTCCACATGGACTCGTTCCCCAACTGTCCGCTTGATGGCAAAACGACCCCCATCAACTTGGGGCAACACACCCTCGATTTGAACTCGTCTCCGACCTTCCTCTGGCAATGGCAGCATGATCAACACGTCCTTTAGCTTTTTCTCAAACAGTCGCAGGTGCCCCTTACTGTCATACCGCTTTATCCTTCAGCCCTTACTCTTGTTCCTTTGACTCTGGCTAAGGAACTGAAGTTGGTGTAGTTACCTAACTGTAAAGCGTTTCAATAAACCTGTCCGACTGCTACCTTAGTTAACTTTACGAATTAATGTCAAGATTTCTATGCAAAATGTTAATAAACAGCGTTATACTCAAAAGATTTACGGCTATTAGCCTACAGGAAATACCCATTTGATTCATCTGACCTAGGTATGAGCGATCGTTAAGCTCATCCTTGGTGTCCCATGATTCCAAAATAACGGTAGTATTCCTATGCCAGCCGAACTACGCTGCTGTGTTGTGGGGGCGGCGTCTCATCCATCCGGATCAACTTAAGCCAAAACCGTTGCTAATTCTGGTTTTCAGCCACTCGTACCGGGTAGCTTTTGATACTTATACCCAGTTGCCGTCTAATATATACAGAACTTTCTTTTTCCCCAATTTCCTCATCTCCCCCTCACCCCCTCACCCCCTCACCTCTATCTGCTATCTTTGAACGCAACTTGGTATTACCCGTCAAAATTATGCCCCAGCTTCCCCTGCACCCCCTACTTAGAGGCTGTCGTCAGTCTAACAAATTTACAAAATCTTTAAATTATCGCTTTATAGCTTTAAGATAACTTTATCTATTAAAGTTCAGTTATGAGTAAAATACTAATACAGACCTTTTCAGCGGGCGCAAAAATTTTGAACGAATTGTCGTTCTGCTGAACTGACCCCTCAATTGAGTCGAGAAACTGTTCGTGACTTGGCAGCTAGGAACAGTTCCTCCTTAAATCATGTCCGCTCAAATACCCTTGATAAAAATGGCTGAAACTCCTTGCTTTAGGTCATCACAATTATGGGCAATCATCGATCAGGACATGATATAAGTCCGACTTACTGCTAGTGAAACCTAGGTTTTGCATAAGTTAGCTAAGCGATAAATTTGGCTGCCCATAATTGATTAACAATCAGGGAATAATTCATGAAAAAGGAACTGAGACTGGTTCAGCACATATTGTTCTTCGCTACACCTCTAGTCACGAGTTCAGTTATAGCGGTTTCACCAACTCTGGCAGCGACCTTTGCCTCGGCGGAAGCCAACGTATTGCTAAGCAACTTTAATCAAAGCCCAGATTTATCTACGGTTTCAGCTCAAACGAATACGATGGCAATGACACCCGTCAATGTCATCTCAGATTCAGATGAGGGTGAAAATGCCCGTTCCGCATCGGCAGGGGACTCAGCAACGGCTATCGCCGAAGCCGATTCACTCTTTTTTACGAACCCTCCAGCCTTTGCCGCTAACACAACCTTGAGTGAGGCTTTTGGCGATGCCGAAAACTTTTTCGGGTTTGCCCAAAGTGAAGCGTCGGTAACGGGTGGATTTTTGATTAATCCAGCCCCAAATTCGACGGAAACATTTTCTTTTGATTTGACGGCTTTCTCTACCCTAATCACTTCAGGAGAAGAGAGTAAGGCGAAAGCTGATATATCCATAGTAATTTTAGGGGGAACTGATCCTAATCCGGTGAATCAAACGGTTTTTGATTTCTTCTCTGTGTTCGGAGAGTTAAACACCCTAGGACAGGATGACATATTCTCGGTTGAAGTCAGCGACAACTTTACCTTAAATACCTTCTTGCCATCGGGAGACTTTGGTGTAGACTTAGAAGAAGAATTGGCGGATGTCTTGGCGATCGGCTCCTATCATCGTCAGTTTGATCGCCCAACTTATCTAACGTTCATAGAAACTAAAGAAACCAAGGCAACAGTTAAAGACTCTGCACAAGTACCTGAGCCGATTAGCACTCTAGGTTTATTGGTTTTTAGTGGCTTAGTCGGTTTGAACTCTAGACGTAGAATTTCTTAGGAATAGATTTTCCTAAACCATTTTGATGACACATTATTCCTTAAGTAATCCCTTGAATTGAGGGATTACTTATGCTTTTTAATCCTGGATTAAGTCTAAATAATTGATAGACTTTAATCTGATACCATTTCTCTTTAATCGTGCAATGAATACACCCCCACCCCCCTGTCGTCCCCCTGAGCAAGAGCTACTAGCGTGGCACACCTAAATTGATAAGTAGGTGGATTTTCATAAAAGTTAACGGTTGAGATTAGGGAATTCACCAATTCATAAACCCTTTAAAAAAAGATTTTTATTTTCAAACTAACTTCACCCATTCAATTTATATTAGGGATAGGATACAACTATAAAGCGTTGGAAGTTACGAGAATTACAATTTACTGATACTCGGCTGTATGTAACTACCATTTAATTCTCTCAACTGTTATTAACTATTATAAATAACAGTTAAATTCAGTCTGATTTACTTGCCAACACATCGATATTTATAACCGCTATGTCGAGCGTGAGATTGTGCTGTCCCTATTGATGATAAGGAGAAAATCATGAAACAAGAACTGAGACTTGCTCAAAGTGTATTGTCCTTTGCTGCACCATTAGTAACCAGTTCGGTATTGCTAGTTTCACCAAGTCTGGCGGCAACGTTTGCTTCGGCTGAGGCTAATGTATTTCTAGAAAACTTTAGTCAAAGCCCAGATTATTCTACAGTTTCAGCGAAGACGAATACGGTGACAATGACACCAGTCAGTTCAGTCTTAGATGCAGATGAGGGTGAAAATGCCAGTTCCGCATCGACAGGGGACTCAGTAACGGCTATCGCCCAAGCCGATTCACTGTTTTTCACAAACCCTCCAGCTTTTGCTACGAACACAACCGTGAGTAACGCTTTTGGTGATCAAGAAAATTTCTTCGGATTTGCCAAAAGTGAAGCATCAGTAATTGGAGGATTTTTGCTTAATCCAGCCCCGAATTCGACGGAATCATTTTCTTTCGATTTTACGGCTTTCTTTAACCTGGCAACGTCAGGGGAAAAGAGTACGGCGGCGGTGGATATATCGTTAGTGGTGTTAGGAGGAACTGACCCTAATCCAGCGAATCAAACAGTCTTTGACTTCTTCTCAGTCTCTGGAGAATTAAACTCCTTAGGAGAGGATGACTTATTCTCAGTTGACGCTAGCGACAACTTCACCTTAAATACATTCCTACCCTCTGGAGACTTTGGTGTTGACATAGAGGAAGAGTCGGCGGATCTCTTGGCAATGGGTTCCTATCAACGTCAGTTTGATCGCCCGACTTATCTAACGTTCGTAGAAACCAAAGAAACCAAAGCAACAGTTCAAGCACCTGAGCCTGCTAGCACTCTCGCGTTAGTAATATTTGGTGGCTGGCTCGGTCTGGGTGGTAGATCTATCAGCATGGGTTGTCGATCAAGAAGGAGAATCTTGTAGTCACAGGTATAAGCAGATTATTGTCTGATTTATAGCCAATAATTGATATCTGATCAATCGCCTGAATTGAGGAGATTGATCAGGTTATTTTGTTGATTAAGATAAAATATTAAAAAGAGTAAAAAAAGATGCCTACGACTAGATAATATGCTAGTTAAACAGGACTGCCAAAATGGCAGATTTATTTTTCAAAATGCTCCATTTTGCTGCTTATTTCATCTACACTATTGACAGAAATAAATTACAAATCCAATAAATGGAGAGTTAAACCAATGGCATTCCTCAACTTAACCAACAACAATGATCTCGTCAATCTAACCACTAATCCTGCTGCAACAAATAGTAATGATGTAATCTATGGTCGTCGTGGCGATGACCTGGTTTTGGCAGCAGATGGTGATGACTTTATCAAGGGCGATCAAGGCAATGATACTTTAGTCGGGGGGAACGGTAGTGACAAGTTGTATGGAGGTAGCGAAAATGACCTGCTTTTTGGCGAAGATGGCGATGACTTCATCAGAGGTGATCAGGGAAATGACACATTATTAGGAGGATTTGGTAACGACAAGCTGTTTGGAGGCAGCGAAAATGACTTGCTCTTTGCACATGATGGGGATGACTTACTCGATGGAGGTAGTGGTGACGATATCCTCAACGGCGGAGCTGGCAATGACCGACTGTTAGGGGGTATTGGTCAGGGTAACGGTACACTCACGTACGATTACAATGGCACGACCTTGACAGGTATTAATGATATCCTGAATGGGGAGAGCGGCGATGATACACTACTGGGCGGTAGTGGCAATGATGTCCTCAAGGGTGGAGATGACGACGACACAGCTCTTGCTAGCTTCGGCGATGACTTACTCCTTGGAGAAAGCGGTGATGATGACCTGCAAGGCGGTGCTGGTCAGGATACGTTAGAGGGGGGTGCAGGTGCTGATAACCTCCTCGGGGGGGAACAAGACGATTTACTTTTTGCCGGTTTGTCTAGTAATCCTTTTTCTACCACTGATAACGATACCTTGAGTGGTGGTAACGGCGATGATCGGCTAATTGGGGATGCAGGCAATGACATACTTGTTGGTGGAATTGGAGATGATATTCTCACAGGATTAATCGGGAATGATGTCCTCAATGGTACTGGGGGAACAGGAGCCGGTGAAGTGGATAGTTTGAGGGGTGATGCCATTGGTTTACCCTCCCAATTTTTCGGACAAGATACATTTGTACTTGGTGACGCCGATAACGTCTTCTACGCTGCTGCTGGCATTGGTGATTATGCTTTAATCAGAGACTTCCAAGATGGTTTAGATAAACTCCAGGTAAATGGCTCGTTCGACTATACTTTTGCGGGAGGAGCATTTGGCGGTGTGAACAGTGCATTTGTGATCGCGATCAATCCCAGTGATGGTGCTTCTGAAGTAATTGGTATTTTGCAAGGAGTTACATCTATTACGGTTGATCCGTTTGTTTCGCCTAAACGTGGCAAAGAGATTTATGGGGGCAAGGTGGGGTCCCGGCCCCTCTCCGCAGTGTGGACGTAAGCATAGTGATAAAGGATTTCCCTTCGGTTTTCAACTGCTTTCACTGTGGATTAGGTAGTTTACTTCACTTTCTAACCACTGTCCAAACAGGCGATTGAGAATTTCTTGAGACCGTTCAGGAGTTAATTGGGCGGGGATAAACTCTTCTGCTCGTAACAGATGATAACCGAGATCGGTTTTAATTGGACCGACTACCTCGCCAATCGGCGCGGCAAAGACTGCCGATGCCATTTCCGGTTTTAAGCGCCAGCGGTAAACCTTTCCTTCATAACCGCACCGACGCTTGCGTTCTGGGTCAATATCGTAAAGGTGGGCTGCCTCATAAAAGCTAATTTCCCCTTCTTCAATTTCATAGAAAAGTTCTCGCGCCAAGGGTTCAGAGGCAAGAATCAGTTGATAGAGCAAAATTTGCTCATAGTCTAATCGATTTTGAGTAAAAAACTTTTCTACCTCGTTGCCAAACAAACAATCGGCTAATTTCTGGGTCAGCAAGCGCAGACGAATTCCTGCTTCCCAATCATCAGGTGTTATCCTCTGATCCGCCAACCAAGCCAAGGTGTCAGCCGCCTTTTCCAAGTGCATTGCCTGACGTTGCTTATCTGCCTCCGCCTGAATTTCTTCTGGCGTGACGACTATGCCTCGTTCCTGAGTCGCTCGCTCAATGACTCGTTGCGACCAAATCTGATGACAGACTTTTTTATACTGTATGTCTTGTTTGAGAAACTCAACAATTTCTTCTGACTCAACGGACGCGCCTGTATCCACCATTATCGATTGATTGGAACTCTCCTTAAACCTAACCCTGGGAAAACTCGGCTAGGTACACCGACAACCCTGTAGGAAATATTACTATCTTTTTGGACAAAGCTGGATGCGGAAAAAATGCTGATAAATGTAGTTGCAGGATTGTTGATGCTGGGGTTCGGTAGGATTACTCTCACCCTGGGGGAAGAGGGTGCAATAGAAGCCGGGGGAGCGCTTGTCGGGTTAGCGGTGACACTGGGGGAAAACCCTGGCTGATTATTAACGGCTGGAGACAAGGGAGTTGTTGTGCCAGGATTAGGACTACTGAGGGAACCGGGAGGAACGGTGGTGGTTGCTGGCGGCGGAGTATTCACGGAGGTATTGGCTGAATTGCTACCCCCACTGAAAGTAGCCCTGGGCGTAAACGTTGCTCCAGGATTAGGACTATTCAACGAATCTGTGAAAACATTAGCACTGGTTGTCGGCGGAGCATTCGTGGAGGCACTAGCGGAACTGCTACCACCACTGACGGTAGCACCAGGTACAAAAATCGTCTGACTACTGCTACTGGTGCCTGTGGGTGAGGTGGCTGTGGCACTGCTGGTTGCACCTGCACCTTGGGAATTCACGAATGAACTACTCGAAGCACCTGCATTAACTATCTGAGCTGAGCAGGGCAAAGTAACCACTAAAGTGCTAATTAAACTGATTAATATTAAATATAATTTGGTCATCATTGGTAAATCGCTCCTTACCTTAACAATGGAGAACTCTGACTGGATACAACTCCCTGTTTTGTCAGCTTGCTTTTGTGTGAGCGTTCCCCTAGAGTAGCAAACTCTTACAAATGGCTAATGGCGCTCTTCATCGCCCGACTTTAAGCCATGGCGACTTACTTAATTGAGCGCCCATTCAATAATTAGAAGCGTCCCGATAGTGGAAGCGGGACGCCGTAGCAATTAGACTACTCTAGTAACAGTAGTAGCAATAGCTATCACTTTGAGAGATAGATGTTGCACCTGCAGAAGAGAAGCTTGGATCAGTATAGGTGAAGGAGAAGGCTTCAGCGTTAGAATGGGGACCTTCAGCAGAGGCATCAGCTTCAGCTAAGGCACTGTTCCCGTAAACCGTTGAAGAGGTGTATAAGCGCTTATAGACATTGACATACTCATTGAGGGAAATGTCTACATCCTTATCGATATCGGTATCGAATTCAAGCTCGTAGTATCCACCAACAACTTTGTTGTCTTCGCTAAGGACTTCGAGGTGATTCAGGTCAGAAATATTCATGAGTTTTCTCCTTTTTTACAGTGAATTAGTTGGCAAAATTGGACGTTTGCTGTTATTGGGTACGCCAAGAGTTAACTTGAGACAGCTAGGCTACTTGTTTAGCACTTCCTTGTACAACGTAACCCTCTTGATTTTAGTAGTCGCTTTGAGAGATGGAGGTTGCACCTGCCGAAGAGAAGTAGGGGTCGGTATAGGTGAAGGAGAAGGCTTCAGCGTTAGAGTCGTAGCCTTCAGCAGAGGCATCAGCTTCAGCTAATGCACTGTTCCCATAAACCGTTGAAGAGGTGTATAAGCGCTTATAGACATCGACACGCTCATAGATGTTAATGTTGACAGACTTATCGATATCGGTATCGAATTCAAGTTCCTTAGGATCGTAGTAGTATCCACCAACAACTTTGTTGTCTTCGCTAACGACTTCGAGGTGATTGAGATCGGAAATGTTCATAGCTTTTCTCCTTGGTTTTGCAATTGATAGTGCTTTTGGGGATATTTGTCTTTCCTGAAAAGAGCCGATTTGGGGATCTGGAGCTACTCGTTTAATCTTGACTAATACTAGTAGCTCCTACCCGTATTAGCTTTGAGAGATGGAGGTTGCACCTGCCGAAGAGAAGTAGGGGTCGGTATAGGTGAAGGAGAAGGCTTCAGCATTAGAATTGTAGCCTTCGGCAGAGGCATCAGCTTCAGCTAAGGCGCTGTTCCCGTAAACTGTTGAATAGGTGTATAAGTCCTTATCAACATAGACACGCTCATAGATGTTAATGTTGACAGACTTATCGATATCGGTATCGAAGTTCAGTTCATCGGGATCGTAGCAGCAGTAACCACCAACAACTTTGTTGTCTTCGCTAACGACTTCGAGGTGATTGAGATCGGAAATGTTCATAGCTTTTCTCCTTGGTTTTGCAATTGATAGTGCTTTTGGGGATATTTGTCTTTCCTGAAAAGAGCCGATTTGGGGATCTGGAGCTACTCGTTTAATCTTGACTAATACTAGTAGCTCCTACCCGTATTAGCTTTGAGAAATGGAGGTTGCACCTGCCGAAGAGAAGTAGGGGTCGGTATAGGTGAAGGAGAAGGCTTCAGCATTAGAATTGTAGCCTTCGGCAGAGGCATCAGCTTCAGCTAAGGCGCTGTTTCCGTAAACTGTTGAATAGGTGTATAAGTTCTTATTGACATAGACACGCTCATAGATGTTAATGTTTACATCCTTATCGATATCGGTATCGAAGTTCAGTTCATCGGGATCGTAGCAGCAGTAACCACCAACAACTTTGTTGTCTTCGCTAACGACTTCGAGGTGATTGAGATCGGAAATATTCATGGCTTTTCTCCTTGGTTTTGCAATAAACTTGTGGTAGAGTTCTTTGCTTTTGCTGTTGTATTTAATATAGCTTGTGCAATTTTAAAATACAAGGGGTTTTCAACTAATTACTGCCAAATTGGCAGAGCAATAAAAACACGACTTTGGAGAAGTATTTTGTGTAAAAATAGACATGAAAATCCTCCTAATTCTTAGAGTTTTAGAATTAGGATTGCTCGGTGATGGGCTTTTATATAAAATCTGTTGCTTGACAGCAATTCCTCGATTAGTTAGGTCTAGCTATGCCTCATACTATAAAGCCTTTCTAGCTTTGAGGATTGACTTCATCTACTCGAGAACCGCTATAAACGGAGTACAACTTGATTAATGTCGCTTCCGCTGGGACATCGGTCATTGCTCATTATTAGGACAGTGACTCTTGTTTACCCTTCAATACAGAAGCCAACAATTTTGATATTACACTATCTTCAATGATAAAAACCCATTAAATTAAGTCCATGCTGCCATTTTGGCAGCATGATTTTTATTCTTTTCTAGAGAAACTAAAATGTGAATGATTCACTATTCCTAAAAAAAGACAACCCCTTTTTTTAAAGCTTTGATGAAGATTGCCTTTTTCAATATGAAGATTCAGTAAAGCCGATGCCAAAACTTGCTGGGAAAACAACTCCCCATACCCAGTTGCTGTTGAAGATGTGATTGAGTAACCAGAAGAACGCCGGAATATTCCCTATATATATAGGACAAATAATAGCTGTAGGGACACGGCATTGCCGTGCCCCTACGATTACGATAAGGAAGGTATAGTGAATCCTAACCCAACCCAGTCAAGCGGTTAAACAGAGACGATACGCCTGAAAACCAATCATCCGAAGGCGCTACAGAATCTGGGATACAGTCTTCTGACTCAATTGCTGGCAACCCCTGTAGGTTATAGCCGCCTTTCATCGATAGCGTTTTGTGATCAACGACTTCTAAGTGATTCAGGTCAGCGATTTTGCAGGAGGACTTTCTGGTTGGTTGTCCTGGGTTCCCAGAGGTGTCCCCACTCTGAAGATTCTCTTGAGGCTTCTGGGAACTATGTTCTTTCCTCAATCGGTTGTAGGTACGGTAAGGAATATAGTATTGGGGATTGTGACCCGCAAAACGCAGCAGCAAAACACAAGCCCACGAATACTTCCCTTGGCGAATGGCGTCTATTATCTGCTCGAACTGTTCGGGATCGAGAGTTTTCTCACGTTTGGCATTGATCGTTGGCATGTTATACGTCATGTCTATCCTTCTCTAAACTCAACAACATTTATCGACAATTAAAGACTGATGCCACCTTCTTGCAGCTCCCGGAAGGGTTCCAGTAAGATATCGGCAATGCGGCGGCGGCGGATAATAATCTCAGCCGTGGCAGTTTGACCTGCCTTAAACTCAATCTGATGACCACCTTCGGTAACATGATTGCGGTCTAGCTCAACTTCGACGTGATAAACGACACCGAATTGTTCGTCGGCTTTACTGTCAGGAGAGATGTAGGTAACTTCGCCCGTCACGATGCCGTAATCTTGATAGGGGTAAGCATCAAACTTGACCTTCACGGGCATACCCACCTTAATGAAACCAGCATCATGGTTGGGTAAACTGGCTGAAAGTACCAACGGCTCACCTTTGGGTGCTATTTCCGCAACGGTTTGGCTGGGTTGCACCACCTCACCACTATGGCTAACGCTGAGGGATGAAACCACCCCATCCACCGGTGCATAGAGAAATTGCTGGTTGAGTTGAGCTTTAGCCCTAACTAGCTGATTTTTATTGTCCGCAATCTTGGCTTTGAGTTGGGTCAACTCCATTTCCAGTTGCTGTATTCGCTCCTGTGCTTCAATCTGACTGCGGCGTACCTCGGTTTGTTTTTGAGCCAATCCTGCCTGAAGTTGATCAATTTCTGCCAAGGTCTGTTGTAACTCACCTTGAGCTTGAATCATCTGTAAGTCCAAATCGCGCAAGGTTTGCTGTGCCTGAAATAGCTGCTCTTGAGTACTCGTCCCCTCTTGCAGTTGACTTTGGATAATCGCACTTTGGCTGGCACGCAGACTTTGTTCAGCTTGAAACACCATTTCTGAAGAAATTGCCCCTTCTTCCAAGAGGGGTTTGAGGGTTTTGAGTCGTTCAGCTTGAGCTTCTGCTTCCGCTTGCCGTCGGGCAAAGAGTTCATCGGCATGAGCAGTTAGAGGTTGCAGCCGTTGTTGTCTTTTTTGGTGGAACGCCTTTTCTGTGTGCAATTGCGGCAATTTCTGCTTTAACACGGTGATCTTTGCCTTAGCTTGAGCCAGGGCAGCTTGTTGGGCTTGCACCTCTGCCTGGGCAATGCGTTGGCGGGTTTGAGCCTCCAGACGGGTTCTCTCTATCAGTTCTTTTTCTTGGGTTAATTCGGTTTGCTGGGAATTGAGCAGTTGCTCTAAGCGCTTAACCTCAGTTACGGCAAGTTCGGTATCCAATTCCACTAAAACTTGCCCAGCTTTAATTAACTCCCCTTCTTCAACTTCAATATCGACAATCTTGCCAGACTGAACCGAGTGAATTTTATAGACATTGCCTTTTGGCACTAATCGTCCATGGGCTTTACCCACTTCATCAATGTGACCAAAGGTTGCCCAGGCACCAAATGCGATACAGAACGCTAACCCGCCCACCATCAGTCGCTGGGGAAACCCGGCTGGCGGCTGGTCAAGCATCGTCTGTAAAGCCGTTGACCATTTGACCGTCGGTGTTGAAGGTTCTGGAGATTTCTGCTCATTGGGTTGCACTGAGGTGGCTGTACCTCCATAAATTGATGCAGCCTGAGACGGTGACAGTATTGACACAGTTGTTTTTTGCATAACTGTTACATCCTAGATGTGGTCAGTTGGGAAACGCTAATATTCTGTGGATATGAACCGATAACATTTCTGGTCAGAATTCAGACCACTTTAAAGATCCAACTGCTGCTGTGCTAGATGGTAGTAAAGACCTTGAAGTGCCATTAATTCCTGATGAGTCCCCTGTTCCACGAGAATGCCTCGGTCTAGCACTAAGATGCGGTTGGCATTCCGCACAGTGGAGAGGCGATGAGCAATAATAAAGGTGGTGCGATCGCGGCTAATCCGGGCTAGATTGTCTTGAAAGCGTCGCTCTGACTCAGTATCCAAGGAACTTGTCGCTTCATCCAGAATCAAAATCCGGGGGTTCCCCAACAAAGCACGAGCAATGGCAATTCGCTGCCGCTGTCCCCCGGAAAGCGTCGAACCCCGCTCTCCGACTTTGGTGTTGTATCCCAAGGGCAAGGCTTGAATAAACGCATGGGCTTCTGCCAACTTAGCCACTTCAATCACTTGCTCCAGAGTAAATTCCGGTCGATAGAGGCTAATATTTTCTAGAATCGTACCGGAGAAGAGGAAACAGTCTTGGGGAACCACGCCGAGTTGAGAACGTAACGATTGGGGCGAAACATGGCGAATATCGTGACCATCAATCGTGATTCGCCCAGAGGTGGGGTGATAAAGTCCTTGCAGCAGTTTCACCAACGTACTCTTACCCGAACCACTGCGTCCCACCAAGGCAATGGTTTCCCCAGCCTGAACCTCTAAGCTAATATTTTCCAGGGTATTGTGTTCCTCTTGTTCACCATAACGGAACGTCACATTTTCCAAGGTCACATCCCCCCGGATTTGGGGTAGCGTCAGCATGGGTTGTTGAGGATGTTCCTCCGGCTGGGTGCCAAAGACATCGTTGAGCCGTTCCACAGACACCAGGATTTCTTGGAATCGATCCCACAGGGCGACCAGAGACAAAATCGGACTCGTCACTTTGCCGATGAGCATGTTGAAGGCGACAAACTGACCAATGGTAAGCTGATCCTGAATTACCAATGTCGCTCCGTACCACAGTAACGCCGTGCTGCCGAGGGTATTAAACAAACCACTCACTGCCTGCAAGCCATTACTCAGATGGAAGGCTTTAAACTGGGTATTTAACTGACTGGTGAAACGGTCTTCCCAGCGCCAGCGCACCTCTTGTTCGGCGGCGGTAGATTTAACGGTTGCTACCCCTGTCATCATTTCCACCAACAAGGAATTTTGCGCCGCGACTTCCTTAAACACTTCCCGCGACTTCTGACGCAGAAACGGACTGGCGACCACTGTTAAGATCGCGATCGGGGGAATCGTGGCTAGCACCAGCAGGGTAAGCTGCCAGTTGTAGTAGAACATCAACCCCGCATAGACAAACACCATCAACACATCCAGCCAGGTACCAATGACTTGCTGAGTCAGGAACGCCTTAATTTTGCTGGTTTCCTGAACCCGGGTGATGATGTCCCCTACCTGACGGGATTCAAAAAACTTCAGGGGTAAGCTCAGGGTATGGTTAATGAAACCACTGATAAACGTGAGACTCAAACGATTGGAATAATAGAACAGCAGATATCGTCGGGTGACACCGATGCCAATACTCCAAACGCCAAAGATAATCAGTCCAATGGCAAACACCTGCAGTGTGATTAAGCTTTTATTGACCACCACCCGGTCGAGGATAATTTGGGTAAACAGGGGGGTAATCAGCCCAAAAACCTGGAGCAGCAATGACGCTAAGATAATCTGCAACAGGATAGAGCGATGGGGCCACAGTAACCCCCAAAAGCGTTTCAGAGAGCGCTTTTCATCGGGGGCGGCTGCCAGTTGGGCGGTTGGCTCTAACAGGAGTGCATATCCTGTCCAATTTGTCAAAAACTCTTGCCGGGGAACCAAGCGCTTGCCCATCGCCGGATCAGCCATGAGAACGCGATCGCCCTTCACCCGGTAAACGACGACATAGTGATCTCCCTGCCAGTGGGCAATCCAGGGATTTTTCTGCTGTTGCAGGCGACTCAAGGACGCCCGCACCGGCGTGGCTTTAAATCCCAAGGTTTGGGCGGCTTTGGTTAATCCTTTGAGCGAAGCCCCTGCTCGCCCCACGTCGGCTAACTCCCGCAGGGAGTTGAGACTAAACCGTTTCCCCCAATACCGCCCAATCATCGCCAAGCAAGTCGGTCCACAGTCTGAGGAACTCTGCTGCTGAATGAAAGGGTAACCGCGCCAAAACTGTCGTCCCCGATAACGTCCCGTTGTCGGTTGAGGAAAGGCGATGGGTTGGGTATCAGGGGACTCAAAAGAGGCGGGTTCAGGCTGGGGTTGGGGAACAGGGAGAGCCTGAGTCCGAGTTTTCTGAACCAAGCTTCTCGACGTTTTCGATTTTAGAGATGGATTGGGTTTGCTGCCATTGGTTGACTCGGGCTGAGCCTGGGCTAACACTTGAACAATCCCTTGGGCGGCTTGCCAATGTTCTAGGGGCAACCAGTAAACGGATAAATCAGTTTGGGCAACCCAATCCGTTGGTATAGGTTGTGGATGTCCCCAGCTTTCGCCGATAGTCGGGGGGAGACGGTGAGCATTAGATTCTGCTCCCTGACGTTCAATTTCACCCCCATGTAGCCAGAAGTGACCGGGTTGTTCTGTTGCTACATCCGCTAATGACTCACCTGCCCGAATCTGAATTTCTTCTATATCTTCTATATAAGGAAGGAGTTGCTCGATCGCTAAATGACTTTGCGATCGCAGTTGGGTTAATGTCTTCCAGAAAATCAGGCGCTGCCTGTTTTGTGCTTGTTGTCGCCAGTGCGCTTCTAGCTCAGGGAACCGTTCTAACCAGGGTTGGAGTTGATCAAAGCGAATGCGAGCTATCCACCCTTCACTCGCCGCGATCGCTCGGTAAGGTAACGATTCATTGCACAACTGTTGATCAGCCCCCAATGAGTCTCCGGGTGTCTCAAGTACCTCAGCCGAAACCTCCCGCCCCTTAGAGGGATCAAAACCTAACAACCTGACCCGCCCTTGACCGATAATATGTAGATATGTATCGGAATATGTGCTATTATGTTCTGTGTGAACAGAATGTTGCGGGTTGGGTTGTTGTATAATATTACTTAACAGTTCAAAACCAAGCTGGAGTTCGGAAAATTCAAAAGATTGGCTCAACTCTAGGGCAGTTGTGGAGTCGAGTAAACCTTGGCTTAACTGCTGAAGCACACAGCCGAAGATTTCGTCTAGTCCTTGGTAAGGAGAACTTAACGGGGTAGGATATTTCGTTAGTCTACCTGATACATTTTTCATGGACGCACACCTAAGATTGTCTAGTTCTAAGATCTGGTCAAACCAGAAAATTTTCACAATCTGTTACTATTGCTAAACTAGGTACGCTCAGTTAAGTAACACTGGGTTTACCTATATGAAGCTGTGTAGATCGCCGGAAATGTCGCTGTACTCAGATCGCGTGACTTGGAATTTGCTTAGATGACAGGGGAATAGGTATGTTTGCCTACTTATCTAAACAAAAAAAATTGTTATTCCTTTGAACTCGATGTCTAAGTTAGACTATTCAATCTAATCATACTAAGTCAAGTATTAAAGCTGAACTTTACAGAATCTTTATAAGCATCTTCACAGAATTTTCATTAAGATTCTTATAGTGAAAGCGGTAGGCAGGGAAGCTGTCATGCACTTAGATCGTTGAGGCTGACGGGAAGACGGGGGACGGGGAGAAACTTTACCCGATTTGCTGTATTGTATGATACATTGTTCCGTTTAATTTCCCCTGGCTGCCAAGGATTGTTGATCTACGAAATTGGACGATTACCGAGTAGTATTGGGTAGTGGGATATTCACTCAACTGGCGGTTATGATATTTCGGACTATTGTGCGATCGCGCTTAACCCGTAGGGTGGGTTAGGCAGTAATCAATTCCGGAAACAAACCCTTTAATAAAATATCTGCCGTAACCCACCGCATTATCCTTTGCAACAGGTGAACCAACGAGGAGGGCGAGTCGATAACATTAGTGGATTTCCCCTTAATGATAGTGCAGCGACTCGCCCCTACAAACAGGACACAGGACATAATAAAATAAATATCAGGTTGGGAATTCCCTAAATCTCACATCTAGAGGGTGCTATGTTGACCATCAATCAAAGCTTACAGCGTCTGATATATGGAAGCGCGATCGCTCCCCTCCTCTTCATCCCCTGTAACCCTGTCCTCGCCCAGATTACACCCGATTCCACACTAGGCGCTGAAGGTTCCTCAATCCTACCGAATGGTGTGGTTATTGATGGAGTCACCGCCGATTTAATTCAGGATGGCGCTAGTCGAGGTTCCGCCTTATTTCATAGCTTTTTAGAGTTTAATATTAATGAAGGACAACGGGTTTATTTTGCCAACCCTGACGGAATTGAAGCCATTTTTAGTCGGGTGACGGGAACTGATCCCTCGGATATTTTAGGGACATTAGGCGTCAATGGTGCAGCAGATTTAATCTTCATCAATCCTAATGGAATTATCTTTGGCGAAAATGCTCAATTAGACATCCGGGGTTCGTTTATTGGGAGTACAGCCAATGGGGTGGTATTTGAGAATGGCACAACGTTTAGTGCGACGAATCCCGAAGCACCGCCATTGCTTACTATTAATGTGCCTTTGGGATTGCAATATGGAAATCAGAATCCAGCCGCGATTACGAATTCTGGAACTCTAGAAGTGGGGGAAGATTTAACCTTAGTGGGTGGAACAGTTACCAGTTTAGGACAATTAGCCGCCCCCGCCGGACATTTGGAGATAGCCGCATTAACTGGAGATGCAACAGTGCGGGATGGGTTGGCGCAGTCGGCTGTTTTATTCGCGAATAATAATTTAATTTTAGAGGAAAGTCAGTTAGTCACCGCTGGAGATTTAATCCTGTTGGCTGGCGATACGGTGCGAGTGCGCGATAGTGTCGAAATTCCGTTTATCGCCCATGCTGGCGGGAATCTTTATATTCAGGGAAATCAAGGCATTGATATTCTGGCATTGAATCATCCGGGAACGCCGTTTCAGAGTGGTGGGGAGTTGAGTTTAGTCAGTGATGGGGTGATTTCTGGGGATGCTCATTTTGCCAGTGGGAGTCAGTTTGCGATTCTGAATTTAGCGGGGGAACCGGGGGAGTTTTGGAGTTACTATGATCCGATTATTAGTGTAGATGGGGATGTTATTATTGGGGATTATACAGGCGCTTCACTTTTAATCGAAGCCACCGGAAGCATCAAGACAGGAAATATCACAATTACTCAAGCAGATGTTGCTTTAAATAACACGAATGACCCCACTGACCCAGATATTGCTATATTGACAAGTGAGCCAGCTTTAATTATGCGATCGGGAGTCGATACTTTAAAATATCCGGTAACTCCGCCAAATCTACCACAGCAACCACCGCCACCACCAACCAACTCCACATTCAAGTATGAGAACAATTTTCAAGGATCAGTTGGTTCAGAATGGTCTAATACCCAAACAGAGACAACACCCGCCGGATGTACAATCTGTACAACTTTTCTGGGACCCTTTGGTCAAGAAACGGTAAGTCTAACACTTAATAATCTTCCCTCACCTGCCCAGGTTACAGGCTCTTTTGAGCTATTTATTATTGGCTCATGGGACGGTAACGATACCTCGGCGATTAGTGGACCCGATGTTTGGCAGTTAAGTATTGATAATAATGTGTGGGTAAACGCAACGTTTAGTAATGTCAACAGTAAACAATCATTTCCTGATGATTATCTTCAAGGAGAACATCCGTCCCATCAATCTGCTGATCACATAGATGAATTGGGATATACGTCTTCAACTATCCCTGATTTAACCTTCGGTGACTCAATCTACACGATAGAGTTTTCTCTTGAACACACATCAAACTCTCTACAACTCGATTTTTCTAAATTACCACCCGGAGAAGTGCTTGAAAATGAAAACTGGGGGATAGATGATATCGAGGTAGTTGCGGAAGTTTCCTCAACACCGCCAGTCACACCACCGGATAATAGCTTAACTTTACCCTCTTTCACGACTTCTGTAAAACCGTCAGATGGCAGTATCACCACAGTTAATATTGAAACTCTAGGAGGACGAGTTATCTTAGACGCAACCAGTGATATTAATCTGATTGGAGGAATTACCTCAAATGGTGGCGAGATTAGTATTCATAGTGATAGTGCAGTCAATGCCACGGGAGTGATTATCGATTCCACGAATAATGAAGGAACGGGTAATAGTGGTAATATTGACGTTACGGCACAATCAGTTTCTCTCGCTGATGGTGCCCGATTACTTTCTAGAGTAGTTGGCAACAATCAGGGAGGAAATATCACGGTAAAGGCTTCTGAGTCAGTTAACCTGACTGATTCATTACCGGAGGGAAATTCAACAGGTTTGTTTGCTACCTCTGATGGGAGTGGTAAACCGGGAAATGTTTTCGTAGAAACTCCAGAGTTAAATCTTCAAGGAAGAGCCAGAATATTAACGGAAGCTTACGATATAGGAAATGCTGGAGAATTAAGGATTGAAACTGACCGTTTAAGCCTTCAGGGTGGTGCTAGTTCCTAGTAACGATAGTCGCCCCGCTAAAATTGAACCCGTAACCCAGAGGCGTTCAACGCCAATAATTGAAGCCCAAGGCTGGATAAAATTACCCGATGGAACAATCGTTCTCACCGCCCAAGCCCCTAATATTACCCCGAATACGGGTTGGCAAAATCCGCTACATTGTCAGAGCGCTGTTAAGTGATGAGTAACCCGTAGGGGCGTGGCACACCTTATTTGATGAATTAACCATTAGCCCCGAAACTGTAGGGGCGCAAAGACTTGCGCCCGATTCAATCATCACATCTAATCCATCATTTTAGCTGTGTTAGCTGTAGGGTGGGTTAGGCGGTAATCAATTAAGAAAATAAACCATTTAATTAGTTATCCGCCGTAACCCACCAAGTTATCCTTTTTAATTAATCCTTTTTAATTAGTAGATCACGAAAAAGGAATGAAAATAATCTGATCTTCGTATTCTCCTGGCTGACTGCACAAAATAAAGAGTTCCAAATCATCAAGGATTTGTCCAATGGGAGCTGTGGCAATAACCTCGACAACTCCAGGCATTGGTAAACCCTGATTGATGCGATCGCCTGCATACATGACAATAGTGGCAACGTCATGGGTGAGCAAGATGCGCTCCTCGTTGGCAGCCCATTCCAGAATAGTAGCATCATCAGTGTGCATCAGCCCGACATCCTATACACGGACTACATCCAGCTCAGGCAAACGTCTGATCAGCCCACGCAATATGGCTCCGTTGAAGTTTTCGTCAGTCACAAGACGCATTTGATATCAACTTACTTGGGATTGATGACGAGCCAAGAGACGTTCTCGGAGATTAACCAAATTATTGTCTTGAGTCAATTTTTGTCTGTACTGTTGAGCATTTTGGCGACGCTGCTCCAAGTAGTTATCAATCTGCTGGCGATGGGTGAGGTAGTAAGCGATAGTTGCATAAATCTCTGACAGGCTAAGCACATCGTATTGGAGAGCAATTTCTTCGGGAGTAGAGCCGATTTGATAGGCAGCAAGTAGACTGTCAAGGGTTACTCGGCTCTGACCGATACGGATACCCCCAGCTTCGTCCCATCGCAAGGGTGGAGCGGTAGCTTGAAATTCAACTTGAATGCTCATGGGATGGTCTTATCGCAGAATTTGCTTCTTTGCTTTAGCTTACTTGAGTGCGACGCTTTTGCATAGATAGGCTCCTCTCCCCAGTCTATAACCTCGATAAACTTGATTTTCTTGAGATCCCTTTTTTTGAGACAAAGGGGTTTTTGTTTTGACTGTAATGTTATAGCATTATTACAAGCAACTAAGGCATTGAACATTAAAGGAGAAAAAACCCATGACGTATCTACCCGCTGAAACCATTGTCCAGCAAGCCTTGGCGGAATTGGGCATTACCCAACTCCTCTCTTTGATCAAGCGCTACAGTGATATTGACTTCGATGCATCCCAAATGCACCTGACGGATGCTGAAGCCCAGGCGATCGCGAAGCTATTGATCCAGCAGTTGACCGAAAGCCTCAACGGTAAACTCATTGCTGGGACTTTAAATACTCTGCGTCATAGTGAAGAAATGGAGGAATTCACCGAACAATCAGGGCGGGTTTTGCCACCAAGTTGGGTAAAACAATTCCTGTTTGTTTCTAAACCCGCCCCTACGCACTCAAACCTCAAGGATTCTCCCTACGAAGATGATCACAACCCATACCGTTATCCCACCCATTCTGAGCATGAACGAGAACCTCTATCTGTACATAGCCCAACTGGACGCTATAATCCCCAAAAACCCCACAATCCCCGCCCAATTACCCAGCGTGAAAAATACATTATTGACCTGTATTGTTACTGTGAATTAGGGATGACGCCAAGGCAGTTTTATGCCAAATGGGATGTTACTTATGAACAACTTTCTCATATATGTTCCCGTTCTCTGGGAATGGTTCAATGTTGGTTCAACCGAGGTCAAGGGTATCGCCCCCCTCAACCCGTTGATTTGCGCCATTTGGCAATCCTGGATTTTTTGTTAGAGCATTTTGAAGAATTACCCCCATCCCTACTTGATCTG
This sequence comes from Coleofasciculus chthonoplastes PCC 7420, assembly GCF_000155555.1. GTDB lineage: Bacteria > Cyanobacteriota > Cyanobacteriia > Cyanobacteriales > Coleofasciculaceae > Coleofasciculus > Coleofasciculus chthonoplastes_A. Next base: position 355,323 of record NZ_DS989846.1, on the reverse strand, counting down.
CTTTGTTCCTCTTAACACAGAATCAGGGAGTCTAGAACCCTGATTCTGGGCGGGTTTCGTCACACCTGGGTACAACCAAAAAGATAATTGTGAAACCCGCCCCTACACACTTAATCCGAATGGCACTTAGAGTTTGTAGTAAGCGCTTTAGCGCTTCTCCCAGCTTAAGTCAGCCTTCTTACTCCCCTCTCCCGTGCAAAAAAAGCGAAGCATCCTTTGTCATCCCTCCTTGCAGGGGGGAACGAGGGGGGTTGGGAGAGAGGCTGGGGGTGAGGGCTGGAGACAGGCAGGGACAAAAAACACACATAACTTTACATAAATTGCCTTGACAAACCGTCTTTGCCTGATTTATACCTGTTTGTATACAAAGTGAGAACTAAGTTCCAGGCTATACGCTTGTTTCCGCTTTACCCGAAGCGCGATCGCACGCCAACACCAATCTGTATCCCAGAGGCATCAGTTATGTTATCCCATTCTACTACCCCAAATATCGATGAGTTCTTGCAACGCTTAGAGATAATCCTACTTCAGACGTGGAGTGAGACAGGTTTTGGACATATAGAAGTGAGTAGCGAACGATTTAAGGAGGACAAAATACGTGTGGTGCTTCAGGGTTCAACCCATTACCGTTATGTGATTACGAATCAGGAAGTTGAACAGAAGATGAACGGAACGTGAACAGTTTCTCCAACCCCCTTGGGTTAAAAACCAAGGAACCCTTGATATCCCGTAGGGTGGGCAATGCCCACCAGCATACCAGTCAGTGACATTCAACTTAAGCTGGGTTGTACCTCTATCAGTCATGAAAGCTTTGTAGTTCATCATCTTAGCTAGGTTACGCTAGTAGTGACTAGGCACACCAAAAACCTACGTCAGGGCGGGTTTAATCACATCTAGGTTCAACAGAAACGATAATAGTAAAACCCGCCCCTACACAATCTATCACTCACGCGCCATGGCACGTCTTTACCATCGAGACTTAGTTCCTGTTGATTTTAAAATGATAAAAGTCGATAACTTTCAAACCAAAAGACAAGTTATAATAATAAACGGAATAACTCCGAATTTTAAGGAGAAAGCCACTATGCCAATTAAAACTAGCCACCCAATGGGAAAAGTTTTCACAACTCTGACGATCGTGAATCGAGCCGACCAAATTAGAGCTGAAGATGGGACAATTAGCCCCGAACAAATTCGGTCAATCACACTGGACAATGTATTGGTAGATACAGGAGCAACAACCTTGTGTTTGCCACAAGACGTTATCGCCAAACTCGGACTAAAAATACTCAAAGAAGTAGACGTAGCCACAGCAATGGGCATTGGCAAAGCCCGAATTTTTCAAGATGCTAAACTATCAATGTTTGGTCGGGAAGGAACTTTCGAGTGTTTGGAATTACCCGGCGGTGGCGATGCGCTTTTAGGCGTGATCCCGTTAGAATCGTTGGGGTTAGAAATAGACCTACAAAATCAAACCCTGAAGCCCTTACCCATCAGTCCGACAGAAACCTATTTGACAATATTGTAGACAGCGAGAAAGGGCGCACACTGTCATTAGTGTCAACACGTCTCTACAATCAAGATTCAGTTCCTGTTGATGGGAAACGATGAAAGTTGATAGCTTTATGATACCTTTTGATACCTTCCGGTGGGTTTTTCTGGAGAACGATGCGGTTTAATGGATTCAGTTGGACTTACCAACACCAGTTTGTATGGCAGAGGCATTAGTTATGTTATCCCAATCGACTACCCCGAATATCGATGAATTCCTGCAACGCTTGGAGACAATCCTGCTTCAGACGTGGAGTGAGACAGGTTTTGGACATATAGAAGTGAGTAGCGAACGATTTAAGGAGGATAAAATTCGGGTAATTCTTCAGGGTTCAACCCATTACCGTTATGTGATTACCAATCAGGAAGTTGAACAGAAGATGAACGGGAGTTTAACAGTTTCACCAACCGCATTGGGTTCAAACCCAAGGAACTAAAAGCTCAAGTCGTCTAAAGACGACTACATCTCTAAGCTGAAATGCATTTAAATTGGGTATTAGTAGCGAGCAAGATGCTCGCACTACAAGGATCTCGCAATTCTTGACATTATGGTTTAAATGCCGAACAGCTTAGTCTGAGTCCATTTTAATGGACTTTAGCTTTGAGCCAGAAATTTATTTCTTGGCTCCCCAGTCGGCAAATTGACTGGCTCCCAAGTCAGCCAATTCATGGCTGCCCAGTCAGTAACATTCCTCTTAATTGAGCGACTAACAACGATTGTCAATAAACCTAAAGTTTTCGACTCATAGAGGAATTAAGTGTTAGGATAATATCGTTCGCTGGTGTTAGCCCTCTTGCTTCTAAACTTTTCCCAGCAAGAAGCAGCCCAGAAGCGAATTAAGTCAAAGATAGGGGAAAATCGCATAATTTGTTTCCCCAGTCTGTAAGCCTTATTCCGTATAAGGTTCAGCGAAAAGTTTTGAAGATTGTCTCAGGTGATGTCGCACCAACCGCCTTGGGTTCAAACCCAAGGCTGAAAGCTCAAGTCGTCTAAAGACGACTGCATCTCTAGTCTGAGTCCATTTTAATGGACTTTAGCTTTGAGCCAGAAATTTATTTCTTGGCTCCCCAGTCGGCAAATTGACTGGCTCCCAAGTCAGCCAATTCATGGCTGCCCAGTCAGCAACATTCCTCTTGATTGAGCGACTAACAACGATTGTAAATAAATCTAAAGGTTTCGACTCATAGAGGGATTCAGTGTTAGGATAATATCGTTCGCTGGTGTTAGCCCTCTTGCTTCTAAACTTTTCCCAGCAAGAAGCAGCCCAGAAGCGAATTAAGTCAAAGATAGGGGAAAATCGCATAATTTGTTTCCCCAGTCTGTAAGCCTTATTCCGTATAAGGTTCAGCGAAAAGTTTTGAAGATTGTCTCAGGTGATGTCGCACCAACCGCCTTGGGTTCAAACCCAAGGCTGAAAGCTCAAGTCGTCTAAAGACGACTGCATCTCTAGTCTGAGTCCATTTTAATGGACTTTAGCTTTGAGCCAGAAATTTATTTCTTGGCTCCCCAGTCGGCAAATTGACTGGCTCCCAAGTCAGCCAATTCATGGCTGCCCAGTCAGTAACATTCCTCTTAATTGAGCGACCAACAATGATTGTAAATAAATCTAAAGGTTTCGACTCATAGAGGGATTCAGTGTTAGGATAATATCGTTCGCTGGTGTTAGCCCTCTTGCTTCTAAACTTTCCCCAGCAAGAAGCAGCCCAGAAGCGAATTAAGTCAAAGATAGGGAAAAATAGCATAATTTATTTCCCCAGTTTATAAGCCTTATTCCGTATAAGGTTCAGCAAAAAGTTTTTAAGATTGTCTCAGGTCATGTCGCACGGTTGAGAGGACTGGCACGACTGAGACACAAGGACAAATCAGTCAATATCTGTTAGATACACCAGGCATTTGATGGGTGTGAGTCTCACGAAGCCGGTGAAGTGGATTTAAGTGATCCGCTTCTCCGGCTTTTGTTGTATCGATAGACTCGTCAAATTCACAACACATCGTATTTACACCACAAGAGGGAAAATAATCATGGCTACTGATTTTAACAAAGTATTCACTCAACTCATTGAAGAAGGCGGAAAAATTCGTGTTCTTTACATGAATGGAATTCGGACTACTGAGGATCAGTTTAAGGAGAACCTAATTGGCTTCGACCAAATTTGGAATATTCAGGGTAAACTTGTACTTCCTGAAAAATGTATTTCCAGGGGTTCAATTGATTTGGACAAACAGTATCGAAATACTACGGATAGCACGGGTAATGACTGGTTAGATCTTGGGGTTTTTGTTGGTAAGTTTTTGTTCGAGTATGCTCTATCACAAATTTCTTTTGGAGGTATAATTGAACAAGCAAATAAACATAAGGCACTAAAGAAAAAATTTGAACAACTTAAAAAGGAGGGAAAAGACGTTACAGAGATAGCTGAACAGCTTGATGATCTTAAAGATATTGCTGACTTTTTTGGGACAATCAATACAGGTATTGAGTTAGCTGAGAGTTTTACGAAATTATCAAATCCTGCTGATTTAGTTAAGGATGACGATTTCACGGCGAAAGCAATACTCTTTATTAAGGAGGTTGCTGGTTTTCTTCCAGGTTTCGGAAATATTGTTGATGTAATTGACAGTATGATAGAAGCTGCTCCTGAAGATTTGAAAGAATCTCTAGAACAGTACTGGTATGCAGAGAGTAAATTTCAAGATATAAACAACACATGGACAAACTCTGCACAAGAGTGGTTATCTTCACATGAACACAATCCTTTCGACAATAATTCCTTGATTTTGCTAGGTCACTCTCAGGGAAATTTCTTTCTTGAAGATGGACTAATTGATATGGGCGCTCAAAATGACCCATCTCGTATCAGGGTATTGGCACTCGCTTCACCAACGAGTTATCTAAATGCTGGTGGTCTTAATTTGTACAAGGGTTCTGCTGTTCCAAATAATAACATCAAGAACTCTGGAGATCCTGTAACGTTTCTTCAATTTGAATCAGAACCTTTTGTTTGGGACAAGATTGGTAAAATATTCAATCTATTAGCAGGTATAGGAGGTATAGGACAACATCCACTTGACAAGTATTTGGAACGAGATGACGTTAAAAGTTATCTCAAAGATACCGTCTATGAACTTCACCCAAAGGGTTACTACTTTCCTAGTAGTGATACATTTTTGCGTGATGGTACACAAAATGATGACTGGATAGAAGGAACCTCAGATGATGACACGATTAATGGAAACGAAAGAAATGATGTTTTGCGTGGTCAGGGTGGCGATGATACTTTAGTCGGTGGTTCGGGCTATGATTTTTTAGATGGTGAAGAAGGAGAAGATACAGCCAATTACTCTAGTAGTCCCAATAAAATCAATGTTCGTGCAGAAAAAGTTGATGATCAAGATGTATACAAAGTTAACGATGGCTTTGGTACAGTAGACACTCTGGGAAACATTGAAGTTATTAGTGGTTCAAACCATGATGACATCATGGTCGGAGGTGACTATCAAGACATATTCAAAGGTCAAGATGGCAATGATAACTTCAAGGGAAACGGAGGAGATGATGTATTTTACGGGGGTGCTGGTGATGATCAAGCGCTTGGTGGAAATGATAATGATGACCTCCGAGGAGAAGATGGAAATGACAAATTAAATGGAGAAGATGGTAACGATACTCTGTACGGAGGTACTGGGGAGGATCAACTGGTTGGCGGAAATGGCGATGATTATCTCCACGGAGAAGATGGAAACGACAAATTAAGCGGAGAAGATGGTAACGATTCCCTTTACGGAGGTACTGGGGAGGATCAACTGCTTGGCGGAAATGGCGATGATGATCTCCGAGGCGAAGATGGTAACGACAAATTAAGCGGAGACAACGGTCACGATTCCCTTTACGGTGGTGCTGGAGAAGACTCACTTTTTGGCGGTTCTGGTAATGATGACCTTCGTGGAGAAGACGGTAATGATTACTTAAAAGGAGAAGACGGAAACGATACTCTTTACGGCGGTAATCATAATGATACTCTCCTCGCGGGTACTGGCGAAGACCTTCTCCATGGAGAAGATGGAGACGATATCCTTCATGGCGAACAAGGGAACGATACCTTATACGGCGGGAATGACCAAGACCAACTCCATGGCGGATACAATCATGACATCCTTTATGGTGAAGCAGGCGATGACCAACTTCACGGAAACGAAGGCAATGATGTCCTCTATGGTAATACCGGAAATGACCAACTCTACGGTAATGATGGGTACGACTATCTAGAAGGCGGCGATAACCAAGATTACCTGTCTGGCGGTTATGGTTTCGATACCCTTTACGGTCAAGCCGGAAACGACCAACTCTACGGAAACGCCGGTGATGACTTCCTCGATGGTGGTAGCCACGCTGATCAACTCTATGGTGGCACAGGTCGCGACCTTCTCTATGGTCAATCTGGGAATGATTTCCTCAATGGTGAAGCCGATAACGATGTTCTCGACGGCGGTTCCGGTGTTGATACCTTAGATGGCGGTACGGGAGAAGATACCCTTTATGGTCAAACCGATGACGATTTCCTCTATGGAAATGCAGGTCATGATGTATTAGAAGGCGGTGACGGAAACGACTACCTAGAGGGAAATTCCGGTGATGATATCCTTCATGGTCAAGCCAACAACGACCAACTCTACGGAAATCAAGGGAACGATGAACTCTATGGCGAAACTGGGGATGATTTCCTCATGGGAGAAGCCGGGGATGATCTGATTCATGGCGGTCAGGATAATGATACGGTTAGCTACGAAACCTCACCCAATGGCGTCATCGTTAATATTAACGAATACCGCGACTATCACCATAACCGTAGCGATCGCGCGGCGCAAGAAATTACCGACGCTAACCCCAGTGAATACTATAGCGACCTCGAACCCGATTTTACGATTAACTCCGGAACCGCCATTGACGGATTTGGTACGACGGATACGCTGAAGAACTTAGAACATATCATCGGGTCTGAATTCGATGATATCCTGATTGGCAATTACAAAGACAATCAAATCCAGGCGTTAGCTGGGGATGACCTGATTCTCAGTACCGCCGGAAATGACCAGTTTGATGGGGGGAATGGTACCGATACCCTCAGCTTCCGCCGTGATCCGGGGGGTGTACAGGTGAACCTGGAAACAGGTCGAGTGATGGATGGTTGGGGGGATATGGATATTATTATCCCTCGCCCAGATAATAATTCCCTCTCCACAATCGAAAATGTCATTGGTTCTCGCCATGATGATCAGATAATTGGCGATAATCAAGCCAACTGGATTACCGCAGATAAAGGGGATGATACCCTGGATGGTCAAGCCGGAGATGACTCCCTTTACGGCGAACGCGGCGATGATCAGATTATCGGGGGGTTGGGTCAAGACCGCATCTTTGGGAATCAAGGTACGGATACCATCTATGGTGACTTACAAGGCGTTACCGATCAAGGCGATGCAGATTATATCCGTGGCGGCGATGGGGATGATACGATTCACGCTGGCGGTGGTGATGATTGGGTCAAAGGCGATAGTGGCTATGGCGATGATCTCATCTACGGAGATGATGGCAATGATACCCTAGAAGGCGGTGCGGGTGAGGATTTCATCAGTGGTGGAATTGGAAGCGATCGCATTTTTGGCGATGATGAGGCGGATCAACTCTACGGTGATGCTGGGGATGACCATATTGTTGGCGGTACAGGGGATGACCAACTCGATGGTGGTGCGGATAACGACTATTTAGAAGCCAATGAAGGGAATGACCGCCTTTTGGGTCAAGCTGGAGATGATTTCCTCTCCGGTGGAGATGGAGAAGATTCTCTCTGGGGAGGTGACGATAATGACTGGCTAGAGGGAGAAGCCGGGGATGACTACCTGGCTGGCGAAGCCGGAGATGACCATTTAGAAGGCGCTGATGGGGATGATGAACTCTATGGTCAACAGGGGGATGATCACCTAGATGGTGGAGATGGACAGGATTATCTCATCGGTGGCGATGGCGATGATGTCATCTTTGGACAAACCGGTGAGGATACCCTGGATGGCGGACAGGGTGAAGATGTTCTCATCAGTGGGGATGGTGATGACCTACTTATGGGTCAAGCCGGACATGATATTTTAGACGCGGGTGCGGGTAATGACAGTCTATCCGGTGGCGATGATACCGATTTCCTCTATGGTCATCAGGGTGAGGATACCTTAGATGGCGGACAGGGGGATGATCATTTAGAAGCGGGTGATGGGAATGACCAACTCTACGGACAAACCGGAGATGATCTCCTGGATGCAGGAACAGGGAATGATAATCTGTTTGGCGGAACCGGAAATGATCAACTGTTTGGACGCTTAGGGGATGATTTCCTGGATGCTGGCGCGGGGGATGACCATTTAGAAGCTGGCGCGGGAGATGACTCCCTCTACGGACAAGGGGGAAATGATTTCCTCAATGGTGGTGATGGACATGACCGTTTAGAGGGTGGCGACGGCGATGATGAATTAATTGCTGAAGCTGGAATTGATTACCTAGACGGCGGTTCTGGTGATGATAGTCTCAGTGGCGGTGATGATCATGACCAACTTTTGGGTCAGGCGGGGAATGATACCCTCGATGGCGGTTCTGGCGATGATAATCTAATTGGTGGTGATGATCAGGATCAACTTTTGGGTCAAGCCGGAAACGATGACCTGGATGGCGGTTCTGGCGATGATTTGCTACTGGGTGGTGATGGGAACGATGACCTCTATGGACAATCTGGTAATGACACCCTAGACGGTGGCGCAGGTCAAGATAAACTCTATGGTGATGACGGAGACGACGAACTTATCGGACAAGCCGGGGATGACTATCTAGAAGCCGGAGACGGGAATGACCTGTTATCTGGTGGTGAGAATAACGATAAACTCTACGGAGAAGCTGGGGATGATACCTTAAATGGCGGTAGCGGCGATGACCGTTTAGAAGCGGGAGAAGGAGATGATCAGTTATCTGGTGACGCGGGTTTTGATTACCTGGACGGCGGTTTGGGAAATGACCAATTAGCAGGTGGTGATGATAACGATCGCCTTTATGGTCGCCAAGGGAATGATACCTTAGATGGCGGTGCTGGGGTAGACTATCTCAATGCCGGGGAAGGGGAAGACCAAATTCTCGGTGGCGCGGGAAATGACCAACTCTATGCTGATGCTGGCAATGATACCTTAGCTGGGGGTGCAGATAATGATTACCTGGATGGGGGTGCAGGTGAAGACCTCCTCAGTGGTGATGATGGGAATGACCAACTCTATGGTCAACAAGGCAATGATACTCTAGAGGGTGGCACTGGCGACGATTATCTAGAAGGCGGAGATGGGGAAGACGACCTCACGGGTGGTACTGGAAACGACCGTCTCTATGGTAAACGCGATCGCGATACTCTCAACGGTGGCGATGGTAATGATCTCCTGGATGGTGGCGATAGCAGTGACCAACTTAATGGAGATGACGGCAATGATACCTTATATGGTCGCGCTGGATTGGATACCTTAACGGGTGGTGTCGGAAATGACGCCCTTTGGGGTGGTGATGATGCGGATATGTTATCCGGAGACGCGGGAACTGATGTCCTCCAGGGTGGTGATGGGAATGATCAGTTATCGGGGGGTGAGGGAAATGACCGCCTCTACGGGAATGCCGATAATGATACCCTAGAAGGCAATACTGGCAATGACCTCCTCAACGGGGGTGCGGGTGATGACCACCTGCTAGGGAATGACGGATTTGACCGCCTCTATGGAAAGAAAGGGAATGACTGGTTAGATGGCGGGGATGGAAGTGACCAACTTCGGGGTGAAGCCGGTGATGATACCTTATTTGGACAAGCCGGAACCGACTATTTAGACGGCGGTTCTGGGGATGACCAACTCTATGGTGGCACAGGACGCGATCGCCTCTACGGACGTCAGGGTGAAGATGTCCTCGACGGTGGCGCAGATCATGACCTATTGCAAGGCGGTTCCGGGGATGACCAACTCTATGGTCAAACGGGTAACGATATCCTGAATGGCGGTCGTGGTGATGACCTAGTTTGGGGCGGTGATCACAATGATACCCTAGACGGTGGAACAGGGGATGACTATCTGGATGGCGGAAGTGGCGATGATCAGATTAATGGCGGTGGCGATAATGACCAAATTTTCGGTCAATCCGGTATTGATATCTTAAACGGCGGTTCTGGTCATGATTACCTAGAAGGCGGCTTAGACAATGACCAGCTTAGCGGCGATCGCGGTAACGATCAACTCTATGGTCAACAAGGCGATGATTCCCTAGAGGGGAACGCCGGAAACGATTACCTAGAGGGCGGTGTAGGCAATGATACCCTAGCAGGCGATCGCGGCAATGACCAACTTTATGGTCAAGACGGTGACGATATCCTCAATGGTGGCACCGACGATGATTATCTAGATGGCGGTGCGGATAATGACCAACTTCTAGGCGGTAAAGGCAATGATCAACTCTATGGACAAGCTGGAGATGATCTATTAGATAGTGGCGAGGGTGACGACTATTTAGAGGGAGGTTCCGGAGATGACCACCTTTTAGGCGGCAAAGGCGATGATCAATTATACGGTCAACAGGGAACAAATTACCTGGATGGTGGTGCCGGTCATGACTACATCGAAGGCGGTGATGGGATTGACACCCTGTTCGGACAATCCGGGGATGATTATCTGATTGGCGGTGACGGCGATGACATCCTCGATGGTGGTTCCGGTTACGACTGGCTAGAAGGCGGCGCAGGAAATGACCAACTCTACGCGGGTAGTGGCGATGACATCCTCGATGGTGGTGCTGGGAATGACCAACTCTATGGCGGAAATGGCATGGATACCTTCATTCTCGGTTCTGGCGCAGGTGCAGATACCATTTTCAACTTTACCGTTGGCATGGATTGGATTGGTTTAATGGGTGGAATTACCTTTAATGATCTGTCAATTAGCCAAGGAACCAATAGCCAAGAAAATGACACCTTGCTCACGATTCAGGACAGTGGTGAACAGCTTGCCACCTTAACCGGAGTTCAAGCAAACACCCTCACCCATTTCGACTTTACGATTATCTAGAACCGCGATTAGTTTAACACAGGGACACGATAGTATCGTGTCCCTACAACTGATCAGGTTTGAATTGTCAGTCAAAGGGACATTGACCCAAAAAAGACCAAATTAGGGCTTGACTTTCTTGCTAATTTTATGTATTTTTATAGAATGGGAAAATGTGCCGTCCTATAGACCCCAATTAACCTTAACCAAACCATTTCTCGTAGGGTGGGTTAGGCGGTACTTAATTGAAAAAAAATCCTTTAATTCGCTATCCAACCTAACCCACCGAGTTATCGTTGGCAACAGGTAAACCAAGGAAGAGGGCGAGTCGATAAAATTAATGCCTCTCCCCGTCACGATAGTGCAGCGACTCGCCCCTACCAAGTTGTTACAAGGTTACAGGATTACAGGACACAGGACACAGAATACAATAAAATAAATATCAGGTTAGGAATGACCTAAATTTCAAATCTAGAGGGTGCTATGATGACCATCAATCAAAGCTTACAGCGTCTGATATATGGAAGCGCGATCGCAAACTACCCCGCCATCCCCGACGTGCTAAGAAATGTTAACAAGCCTCAAACTCTTACTGTTCCCTGTTCCCTGATCCTTCCTAATCTCAACCGTTAACTTTAATTGTGTCCGACTACTTAAGTCATTAATGGAGGACGACTGACTCATGAATAGTTCAGAACTAAGAACCAAAGTTTTGCAAGAAATCCAGAGTGTTCCCGATGATAAACTGATTGAACTATTAGAGCTGATTCATACATTCCGACTACGTTCAGAACCTGCCCATTCTCCCAGCCAACTGATCATGAAATTCGCAGGTTGCTGGCAAGATCTACCCAACGAAACCTATACTGACTTCTTAGACGACATTTCCCAGCGCCGTCAGCAAGCATTTCAACAGAGGCAAAACCGATGAAGCCAGCCTTAGTTGACACTGACATTCTATCCATGTTTTTTCGCGGCAATCCAGCCGTCGTTTCTAATGTTCAGACCTATCTGAACAAATATCGTAAAATCAACCTCAGCATTATTACCTACTACGAAATTCTCAGTGGCTTAAACCATCGCGACGCCCACAAGCAACTTGCCTTATTTCTATAATTTGCCACTCAAAACACCGTTTTGCCCCTCACCCAAACATCTGTCACCCTTTCAGCAGACTTCTATGCTAGCCTGCGAAAAGATGGAACGCCTGTCGATGATATTGATCTGTTAATTGCTGGTACTACAGTTGCCAATAATCTAGTTCTCATTACCCACAACCAGCGTCATTTTAGCCGAATTGAAGGGCTAGAATGGCAAGACTGGAGTCAATCTTGACGATGATCACGAAGGGAGATCGGGGAAATCGCGGCGAAAAAAATAGAATTAGTGCTTGACTTTCTTTCTGATTTTAGGTAATTTTATATCATGGAAAAATATGCCGTCCTATAGACCCCGATCACCCGTAAACCGTAGGGTGGGTTAGGCGGGATTAAATCCCAGAAACAAACCATTTAATTAACTATCCAACCTAACCCACCGAGTTATCGTTGGCAACAGGTGAACCAAGGAAGAGGGCGAGTCGATAAAAGTAATGGATTTCCCGGTAACGATAGTGGGGCGAGTCGCCCCTACAGGATTACAGGATTACAGGATTACAGGACACAAAACACAATAAAATAAATATCAGGTTAGGAATGACCTAACTATCAAATCAAAGAGGGTGCTATGATGACCATTAATCAAGGCTTACAGCAGATAGGATATGGAAGCGCGATCGCACTATTCCTCTTCATCCCCTGTAACCCTGTCCTCGCCCAGATTACACCCGATTCCACATTAGGCGCTGAAGGTTCCTCAATCCTACCCAATGGAGTGGTTATTGATGGAGTAACCGCCGATTTAATTCAAGATGGCGCTAGCCGAGGTTCAGCCTTATTTCATAGCTTTTTAGAATTTAATATTAACGAAGGACAACGGGTTTATTTTGCCAACCCTGACGGAATTGAAGCCATTTTTAGTCGGGTAACTGGAACTGATCCTTCTGACATTTTGGGGACATTAGGCGTTAATGGTACAGCCGATTTAATTTTTATCAATCCTAATGGAATTCTCTTTGGCGAAAATGCCCAATTGGATATCCGGGGTTCCTTTATTGGGAGTACAGCCAATGGGGTGGTATTTGAGAATGGCACAACGTTTAGTGCAACTAATCCAGAAGCGCCACCATTACTCACTATTAATGTTCCCTTGGGGTTGCAATATGGAAATCAGAACTCAGCCGCGATTACGAATTCTGGGAGTCTAGAAGTTGGAGGAGATTTAACCTTAGTTGGCGGAAAAATTAGCAGTACCGGACAATTAGCCGCCCCCGCCGGACATTTGGAGATAGCCGCCGTGAATGGAGATGCAATGGTGCGGGATGGGTTGGCGCAGTCGGCTATTTTATTCGCGAATAATAATTTAATTTTAGAGGAAAGTCAGTTAGTCACCGCCGGAGATTTAATCTTATTGGCGGGGGATACGGTGCGAGTGCGGGATAGTGTCGAAATTCCGTTTATCGCCCATACAGGTGGGAATCTTTATATTCAAGGAAATCAAGGCATTGATATTCTGGCATTGAATCATCCGGGAACGCCATTTCAGAGTGGTGGGGAGTTGAGTTTAGTCAGTAATGGGGTCATTTCTGGGGATGCTCATTTTGCCAGTGGGGGTCAGTTTTCGATTCTGAATTTAGCGGGGGAACCGGGGGAGTTTTGGAGTTACTATGATCCGATTATTAGTTCAGAAGGGGATGTGGTTTTGGGTAATTATACAGGAGTTTCGCTGAAAGTTGAGTCAAGAGGAAGTATTACCGCCGGAAATATTAGAATTACAGGACCAGATACTACTCTTTCTGGTTCAGATCCAGATATTGCCATTTTGACCAGCAGTCCGGCTCTAATTTTACGAGCGGGTTTAAGTGAATTGCAAAATACACCCAATGTGCCTAAATCAACAGGAGAAACAACTTTTACATCTTCTGGAGTACAGTCGTCACCCGGAAGCATTACGGTGGGAAATATTTCCACAGCCGGAGAGTCTTCAGTCAATTTTTCCGACTTTTCCGATGTCTCTAATCTTCAACTCAATAATAATGCTCAACAAGCGGGTAATGTTCTTCGTCTGACACCAGGGGAATATTTTCATGTAGGTAGTGTTTTTTTTATCCAACCTTTTCCTATCAGCGACAATACTTCATTCAACACTCAATTCAAATTGCGGCTTCATGGTAATACTGATTCGACTTGGGGAGCGGCTGATGGTTTAGTCTTTATAGTTCATAATGACTATCGTGGTGCTACCGCTCTTGGTGAAGGTGCAAACAGTCTTGGCTACAGTGTATTGCCTGACACTTCTAATCCTGAAGCCAAAATCTCTGACAGCATTGGGATAGAATTTGACATTTATGAGAATTCAGATATTGCCGAGCCTCCCAACGATAATCAATCAGATCCTAACAACAATCATATTGCTTTAGTTAGAGATGGTTCTGTCAATCATGAGCAATTGGGACTACCCCTCGCCAGTCCTCCATTTGATTTAGATGGCGATAGTTCTCGCACTGTCTGGATTGACTACAATGGAACCAATGATCAACTCAACGTTTTTATCGCTGAGAATACAACCAAACCAGACCAGCCTTTGCTTTCCCATCAAATTAACCTTCCCGATGTTGTTGGTTCACAAGCCTTTTTTGGCTTTAGTGCTGCAACGGGTGGGGGTTTGAGGGAGCATGATGTCGAAAATTGGCAGTTGAGTGTCACTAACCGAGAAAAATCTGGCTTAGGGGGACCTGTAATTTTATCAGCAGCCGATGATATTCAGACTGGCTCCATTATTACCGAAGGTGGGGATATTACCATAGAAAGTGGTGGCGTGATTGATACTACCGAAGGTACACTAGATTCCTTCTCATTTAATCGTGGCGGAGCCATTTCTATTACGGCAAATAATGATATTAAAGCAGGCGGAATTAGCGCCTCTAGTTATGGAGTCAGCGGTAATATTGATTTGACAAGCCATACTGGAACGATTGCCGTTGATGGGACTTACATTATCCGTAGCGATGCCTTTGGTTCAATCGAAGACCTGGGTAATACTTCCAGCAAACAAAGTGGTAATATTAACATCACTGCTCGGTCACTTTCCTTAACCAATGGTGCGCGAGTCTTGACAGGTACGTTGACAAATGGAGTGGGGGGAAATTTAACCGTAATTACGTCCGAGTCTGTTGAACTGAGTGGAACTTCACCCGATGGTCAAATTCTCACTGCTTTATCGACATCAAATGCTGGAAATCAACCAGCTAGGAATTTAACGATTGAAACAAAACGATTAGTGGTTCGAGATGGAGCCGTCATCGGTGCTTCTACGGCTGGTCCCGGTCAAGGTGGAAATCTAACCGTCAATGCCTCTGAGTTTGTAGAACTAATTGGTACTGCACCAGATGGGTTTCCTAGTGGTTTATCTACTGATACGATTGGCACAGGAGATGCGGGAAACTTGACGATTAATACCAGACGTTTAGTCATTCGCGATGGTGCAGTAGTATCGTCTTCAACATTTAGAGAAGGTCAAGGGGGAAATTTGACGGTAAACGCCTCTGAATCAATCGAACTTAATGGTATATCACGAGATGGATTTGCCAGTGGGTTATATGCTCAGGCATTTGGGGATGGAGATGCTGGTAACTTGATAGTTAATCACACCCAAAATTTGAATATCCGAGATGGGGCAAAAATCACCGTTGCCACTGGTACAGCAGCCGATGCTAGAGTGCCTAATGTTCCCTCATTTGATGCTGGTGATGATGTTGTTCTTCCTACTTTCGAGAGTGATGCGACAGGTAATGCTGGTAACGCAGAAATTACGGCTGATTTTATCCGTCTGAATAACCAAGCAGCAATTATTGCTGAAACCGATTCGAGTGAAGGTGGCAATATTACCCTCAACGTTAACGATATACTACTCCTACGCCATAACAGTTCAATTTCCACCACCGCCGGAACCGCCCAAGCTGGAGGAAATGGGGGCAATATCCGGATTAATTCACCCTTTATTGTCGGACTTCCCTGGGAAAATAGCGATATTACCGCCAACGCCTTCTTTGGGAATGGGGGGAGAGTTGATATCACCGCCAACAAAATTTATGGACTCGAATTTCGCCCTCGCCTCACTCCCCTTTCTGACATTACCGCCAGTTCAGAATTTGGCGAACAAGGAGTCGTGGAACTCGACACCTTAGAAATTGACCCCGACACCGGATTACTGCAATTACCCGCCCCAGCTTCTCCACCGGATTTTGTCAATTTCTGTCAAGGGCGTTCTGACCAAACTCCTAGCCATTTTATTATTAGTGGACGCGGCGGAGTTCCTCCGACAATTTCTCAAGTAACGGGAACCGATAATGTGTGGGAAGATTTACGTCCGTTGACTCCTAATAGTGATAGTCGCCCCGCTAAAATTGAACCCGTAAGCCAGAGGAGTTCAAGGACAATCATTGAGGCTCAAGGGTGGATAAAGTTGCCCGATGGGACAGTGGTTCTCACCGCCGAAGCGCCTAATGTTACGCCTAATACGGGTTGGCAAAATCCGATTAATTGTCAAAGTGCGGTTGAGTGATAAGTGGGGGATAATAATGAGGGACTGCTGAATCTAACTTTTCACGGTATTTGGCACATCTGTAGGGGCGGGTTTCACGACTATCTTTTTGGTTGCACCCAGATGTGACTAAACCCGCCCCGACTCAGGTTTGTACACTTCCCTTGAAAAGTAGGGACACCATCCTTGCGCCCTCATGTACCTCTATTTGAGCAACGCTATTTTTTAACGCAGAGTTTCGCAGAGGTTGACGCAGAGGTTCGCAGAGGGATTGAGTGGTGGGGAGGTGAGGGGTTGATGGTTCTGAAATAAATAGGAGGTGGATGATTGATGACGTTTATTAATCCGAAAACTGATTTTGCTTTTAAGAAGATTTTTGGCTCCAAGAAAAGTAAGGAGATTTTGATTAGTTTCCTGAATGCTATTCTGTATCAGGAACGGGAGATGATTCAAGACCTAGAAATCCTTGATCCTTATCAATCCCCTCGCATCCAGGGAATCAAGGATTCCTATTTAGATGTGAAAGCCGTCATCACTGGAAACAAAACTGTCATCATTGAAATGCAGGTACTCAACGTTTTAGGATTTGAGAAACGAGTTCTGTATAATGCCGCTAAAGCCTTTTCCATTCAATTAGGCGTTGGGGAAGATTACAACCTCTTAAATCCGGTGATAGCCTTAACCATTACCGACTTTGAGATGTTTCCCAACAATGCCAAAGTCATCTCTCGCTATTGCCTCAAGGAGAAAGAAACCTTAACTGATTATACCGATGACATTGAATTAGTCTTTGTCGAATTACCCAAATTCAATAAAACCTTGGAGGAATCAGAAACCTTAACCGATAAATGGCTCTACTTTCTCAAATTTGCCAACACCTTAAAAGACGTGCCGCCGCCAATGGCAACGATTCCCGCCATGAAACAGGCATTTACTATCGCCAGACAGAGTAAACTAACCAAGCGAGAGTTAGAAGCCCTAGAGAAGCGAGAGATTTTTATTCAAGATAGTCAGAATGCGATTCGCAAAGCCAAACTGGAAGGAAAAGAGGAAGGTATGCAGGAAAAAGCGATTGCCATTGCCCGTGAACTCCTCGATGTTTTAGACATTGAAACAATCAGTCAAAAAACCGGATTAAGTATTGCCGAAATTCAAGACTTAACCTAAATGTCAGTTCCCCTTGTTCCCCTTCTCCCTTGATGGGAGAAGGGGTTAGGGGATGAGGGTGAAAACCTTACCAGTCATGCTTTTTACCTTAAGTTGACACTAATAAAGACTTGCGCCCCATCCAGGATTGAGTTAAATCGATGCACTTCCCAAACAACAAACAACGTTAGCGGTCACAAACGGAGCTTTTGTCATGCAGAGCTTAGTGAAGTATAGCGTAACATAGTCGTGAGATTCTTCACTCCGCTATCGCTCCGTTCAGAATGACAAATTTGGCCGTGCGAAGTATAACAAAGGACAAATGACGAATGACCAATAACAATCGCCATCTACTGATTGGATTTATCCTAGGATTATTCCTATTCACAGGTATCCCTCCTGTCTTATCCCAAATTAACCCAATTACCCCCCCTATCCAATCCGCCGCACAATCTATAACCCAAGGGAGAACCTTTTACGCCGCCAAAGAGTATCAACAAGCCATTCACTTCTGGCGACAAGCCGCCCAAGGCTACGAAACCCAAGGGGATACCCTGCATCACGCCCAAGCCTTGAGTTATCTCTCCTTAGCCTATCAAAAACTGCACCAATGGACAGACGCCGACGCCGCCATCACAGCCAGTCTGACTCTATTAGATACCGTAGCAGAATCAACAGAGCGATCGCGTCTTTATGCTCAAGCCCTGAATCACCGAGGTCGTCTAGAATTGGCATTAGGGCGGGCGGAATCGGCGTTAGCAACTTGGAAGCAAGCCACGCAAATCTATCAACAACTCGATGATGACATCGGCGTCACAGGTAGCCGATTCAACCAAGCCCAAGCCATGGAAGCCTTAGGATTCTATCGTCGCGCTTGTCAGATTTCCCTGCAAGCCCTCCAGGTAGACAATCATTGCAACTTATCAGAATCAGGCGAATTAGACGCCGCTGTTAACACCTTTACCCAGCAATCTCAACCCGCATTTACCGTTGTCGGGTTACGCCATCTAGGAAATGTTCTCCGCCTCGTTGGACATTGGCAAGAGTCAAACCTTATTTTACACCAAGCCTTAGACTTAGCCGAACAAATCGACTCCCCATCCAACCAAAGTGCCACATTACTCAGTTTAGGTAAAACCGAATACGCCTTATATCGCCAATACAAAGACTTATGGGAGAGAAGTAATCTAATCGAAAATCGCGAAACTGCCAAAGAATGGGCAAGAAAAGCCTTAAATACCTATCAGCAAGCCGCCGCCATCACCACCGACTCCACCACCTTACCCCTAGAAGCCCAACTACATCAACTCCGTTTATTAATTGAGTTTCAGCAGTGGTTACAAACCCTAGAAAAAACCGATACAACCGCCAACCCAGCCGAATTCACCCCCCAAATTCAATCCCAAGTTGAAACATTACTCAACAGTCCCCTTGCCAACTTACCGCCCAGTAAAATCGCCATTTATAGCCAACTCACCTTTGCCCAAGAGTTACTAAAACTCCCCCAATATGACCCCAACTTTAGTTATGCCCTGGATTATAGCCAAACCGCATTTAACCAAGCAAAATTTCTGCAAAACAAACGGGCAGAATCTGAAGCATTGGGTACATTAGGTCACATTTACGAACAGAATCACCAATGGAAAGATGCCCAAGACTTAACCCATGAAGCCCTCGGTTTAGCCCAATCCCTTGACACCGAAGACCTCGCCTATAAATGGTTATGGCAATCGGGACGAATTTATTGGCAACAGCAGCAAAAAGAAAACGCCATTCACGCCTATAACACCTCAATCAACGTGCTTAATTCCGTGCGGCGGAATTTATTAGCTATTAACCCCGGCGTGCAATTTTCCTTTTTAGACGATGTGCGCCCCATTTATCAACAATTCCTGGAAATCTTATTACAACCCGACGCCAATCTTGACCATCTCAGTCAAGCCACACGCATCAGCGAAGCCCTACAACTGGCTGAACTCGAAGACTTTCTCCGCTGTAGCTTTACCAACTTAGTCTCCATTGACCAAAGTAAAAATCCCCCCGATGCAATTATTTATCCCATTTTACTCGAAGACCGCCTCGAAGTGCTGGTAAAATTGCCCCAATCTGACTCATCTCCAGAAAAGGTTTATCGGTATACCACCCAAGTTTCTGCTAAAGACTTTAGCCAAACCCTCTACGACTTACGCCACCAATTAGACGACTACCAAAATCCAGTCAACACCCTCATTTTACCCTCTGCCCAAAAACTCTATAACTGGCTACTCAAATCAGCCCAGGCTGACTTACCCCCAGAGGGAACCCTAGTCTTTGTTCTCGATAGCACCCTGCAAAATCTCCCCATTGCCATTCTCCACGATAGTCAGCATTACTTAGTCGAAACCTATAACATTGCCATCAGCCTCGGCTCACAATTACCCAACCTCAACCCCTTATCCCCAAGCCTTATGCAAGGGCTACTAGCCGGAATTAACAAAAAAGCCGAGAGTTACCCACCAAAGTTACCCGCCTTATTCAATGTCTGGGACGAACTGCAACAGATTCACAATACCGTTCCCAGCCAACTACTAGAAAATGAACAATTTACCCAAACCAACTTCCGAAACCAACTAATTAACCATCCATTTTCCGTGATTCATCTAGCCACCCACGGCGAATTTAGTTCAGATGCAACCCAAACCGTCATCTACGCTTGGGACAAGGAAATCCCCGTAGAAAAATTTGGTCAACTCCTGCAACAGAGACAACAAACCCGCCGCGAACCCATTCAATTATTAGTCCTCAGCGCCTGTCAAACAGCCTCTGGAGATAAACGCGCCGCATTAGGATTAGCCGGAGTCGCCTTAAGAACAAATGCCAGTAGTACAGTCGCCAGTTTATGGCGCGTTAGTGATAACTCTACCGCCCAATTAATGAACGACTTTTACCAGCAATTAAGCCAAGGCATTCCTAAAGCCGAAGCCCTAGCCAACGCCCAACGAAAACTTCTAACGAATCCCGATAATCCATCCCATAAACATCCTTACTATTGGGCAGCATTCATCCTCGCCGGAAACTGGTTTTAATCGTTCGTAGTAAGGGCTTTAGCCCTCATCCCAAACAACCCAGTTTTGGCATGATTTCCAATGGCGGAAGTTTCCTATTTGTCAAATTAGTTCAAGGACAAATACCTCAGTATGCGACATCAAGCCAATTCGACTTGCGACGCAAACCCGACAATGATCTCTATAGCGTCTTGAGTATCTTAAAGCATTTAGGAGAATTAACCCAAACTAACTCCAACTAGCCATCCCAATTCTCCTACCCGTAGATTCCCAACACCTGCAAAAACTCATATCACTTCCAATTGCTGGCAAAACCATAAACCATTAACCCAAAGCCTTCAACCCCCTCTGCGTACCTCTGCGTTAACCTCTGCGTACCTCTGCGTTAAAAAAAAATATAACCAACATAACATCAGCCTTCTCAATCCAACCCACCTAAACCCCAAAAAAACAAATGATTGCCAATCCCCAACCCAACTACCTAACGCCCCAAGACTACCTAGACTGGGAAAAACACCAAGACATCAAATACGAATACATCAATGGTGAAGTTTTCGCCATGACAGGAGGAACCATTCCCCATAATGAAATCGCCGTTAACCTCATCGCCGCCTTAAAAAATCACCTGCGTGGGAAAGGGTGTAAAGTCTTATCCTCAGATGCAAAAGTTGGCATATCAGACAATGGTTCATTTCACTATCCTGATGGCATGGTAACCTGCGACGAACGGGATAAATATGCCATCGAATTTGTGCGCTATCCCTGTCTAATTATCGAAGTTATATCACCCAGCACCGAAGCCATTGACCAAGGTAAAAATTTTAGACATTACCGTCGCATTCCCACATTGCAAGAATACGTTCTCATTAGTACCGATCAAATCAATGTTGAGTATTTTCGACGCAACGCTGAAGGAATTTGGGAACTACATTCTTATACAGAAGAAAATGAATTACACCTAACCAGCGTTAATTTTCACTGTACGCTTGAAATGCTTTACGAAAACGTAGAATTAAGTTCGTAGTAGGGGAACCTTAGCCCTGTCCAGCTAGAGGGAGCGAGAACTAAAGTTCTCACTACAAACAAAGCCCTATTTTAGGTGGGTAACGGCACTACTGGACTGACCCAGCTAAAATTGTGCAATAGATTGATGGTTAAATCGGGCGCACGCCGTGCGCCCCTACAATTCTAATCCACCAATTAAGGTGTGCCACTACGTCTAAAACATTTAAGTCAATGACCAATGACCAATGACAAATCAATTTAATCGCTGCATCGCTTTTTCCACAGTCTCAACTCGCTGTTCAGCACCAATTGCCTCATATCCCGCCTTAGCTTCTTGATACCAACGCCGCGCCTGTTCATAATTATTATCCATTTCATAAACTTCGCCTAAAAACTGGGCAACTTGCGGAGTCAATTCAGCATTATTTAACTGCTGATAATTGCTGTAGGCTGCTGTTAACACCTCAACAGCTTGCGGTAATTTTTCCTGCGCCACAAAGGATCTCGCCAGTCCAATTTGCGCCTGGGCAAGTCCGGCAATATCTTGACGACTGCTTGCCAAATCTAGGGATTCTTGATAAACTAATTCTGCTACTCTCGGTAACTCCAATCGATTATATAAATTCCCCAGACTCTGATAAACCTCTAAATTTTGGCTATTTGTATCAATCGCTTCTGTTAGCGTTTGAATCGCCAAAGTCATCAAGTCATAGTCTTCGTAAACCTGGGCAAGTTGCAAAGCCGTTTCATCTGCACTCAGATTCTGCTGGCGAATCTCTTCCACCTCAACCATAACAGATTCAGCTTGGCTGGGTGTCATCAGTCTAAACATCGATTTCCCCGCCTTTCCATCCGCCTCAACCATCAATTCATAATTAATCCCAGGGGTTAATGGAGATTGAGTCGCCGGATAGGGAATTTCGGTGTTTCGCACATTCGGTAATTCCCAGATAGTTTCACCCGATCGCAACAAACGCACGGTATACTCTTGAGTATCGGCTAGCGGTGTCCAAGATAGGGTAGGTTGGGGATTTAGCAGCGAACCTCTGGGCGGAGTGATAACCCGAATCTCCGTAAAACCACTGCGACTGGGTGGGAAACAAGGACCACTTTCCGGGCAGATTGGTTTCGGGTTTGATGTATCCGCGATCGGTGGGAAACAAGGACCACTTTCCGGACAGATTGGTTTTGGGTTTGATGTATCCGCGATCGCACGTTGCCAAACAATGCTCTCGATGCCCGTTGTTAAACTAAATGTGACGATTAATGGAAATAATACTTTACGTTTCATATTAACACAAAAGGATGTTACTAGCAGAATATATTAATCTAATTGTATAGACATTAATGGCGACCTTGCTATCACTATTGCTTGTATAAACACAATCGTAGGGTGTGTTACGCTTCGCTAACGCACCATTATTCAATGTAACGCACCATTTTCACAACTTGATGAATTACTGTGCATTTAAATAGTCTAATGCATCCGTTTGCCATACCTGTACTTCAGGTAATCCTCTAGACTCAGCCTTACGACAATTTTTCCAGGATATTAACGCCTTTTTCTCATCTACTTGGTTTTGCCAAACTTGGGCGAGAAGACAGTGTGGCGCGGCTTGTTTATTATCTAGCTTAATCGCTTTTTGTAAATATTTTTCGGCATCTTGGTCGCGATTTTGTTCCAGATGCGCCCAGCCCAGATTTTTGTATAGTCCGGATTGGAGGTTATTTTTTTCCGTTTCATTTAAGTCAAGAGTTTCTATTTGCTGCAAAACCTTAAGTAGCAGATTAACCGCTACCTCATAATTCCGCTTTTGCCAAATTTGCAGACGGGCAAAGTTATTCGTTGCATAGATACTAATATAACCGTTATGCCCCATGGCACGTTTATATTCAGCCAGCGCCTGATCAAACTTCTCATCATCCTCATAAAGCATTCCTAAATTGTAGTGAATTGTTGCCGCTATTTCAGCGTCTGGATTTAATTTTAAGGCTTGATTAAATTGTTTCTTCGCGCATTGTAAGTCTTCTTGATACTTACAAGCTAGACCCAAATCACTACGGGCTGTGGCATCATTAGGATTAATTTTAACCGCTCGTTCTAAATTTATTCTAGCTTGCTCTAAGCGAAGTTCCATAAGGTCTTCTCGTCCCTGTTTAAAATAATACTGAAATCGCCAAGGTTGTGAGATATGATATACGCCAACTCCCATCATTCCTAGAGTAATAATAGTGGCAATTCCTTTAGGCGATCGCACCCAGCACCCCAACCCCCGCAACCACAAACTGACGTGGGTTAACCCCTGGGCGATCGCTTTCACATCTTGGGGACGATTCACCACCGCATCTGCCATCAAATCATCGATAAACTCGGCTAAAGGTTTAGAGATTTGCGGTGCTTTGTCTTGCCAAATCAACTGACCTGTATTATGATTAATAGGTAGACAACTAGGCGGTTTATTAGTAAGTAAATGAACCAACGTGCGTCCCAAGGCATAAAAGTCGGATTGGGGCAAACATCTACCCTGCCTTTGTTCCGGTGCAGTGTATCCTTCTGATATAATCTTAGTTAATTCAATATCTCCCCGAAGTTTAGCTAAATACGTCCCTGTAATCTCCCGCACACTGCCAAAATCAATCAAGACCAATCTGCCATCCGGCTTCAGGATAATATTACTGGGTTTAATATCCCGATGAAAGAATTGGTTTTGATGCAAATACTCAAGAATCTCTAGAATTTGTCTCAGCCAATTGAGGGCTAATGCTTGAGAAATTTCCCCATACTGTTTTGCCCAGGCTTCTAAATTCTGTCCCTCAATTCTTTCCAAAACTAGGCAGTGTAATTCGGTGGTACTATTAACAGAAACCGTAAAATACCCATCACTCTCAACCTTGGGAATCCCTGGATGATTTAAAAGTTCCAGTGTCAAAGCTTCCCGTTCCAATAGTTCGACTAATTTGCTATGATTATCTCTGAGAACCTTCATCACTTTCCCGGTTCCCTGATCATCCACCTCAAAGATATCGGTATATTTCCGCGAATCTAATCGGCGTAAGGGTTGAATCAACCGATATCGGTCATGAATTAATAGTGGAGTACCGCAGGTTTGGCAACACTCCAATTCATCGAGATTTTGACGCTGTTTGCAGTGGGGATTAATACAGTAAATCACATGATTGTTAAGGGTAGAAGGGGAAGAGAGTAAGCTGTTCTGCATTTAAACCTTAATGTCAATAATGACGAAATTTTTGCCGTAGTGCGTTAAGCGAAGCCATGCCGCAGGCTTTGCATCTTGCTCGCTACATTGAGCATCTTGCTCGCTACTAATACCCAATTTAAATGCATGACAGCTTAGAAGGGTCAACCTGTAGAGACGTTGCATGCAACGTCTCTACAAATCATTCAGTTTGTAGGTTTTCACATATTTCCTAATAATCGGTTGTAAAGTAAAAAAAGGTTCGCTAGTCTTCTTCCCATCACCCCCAGTCTTCTCAATCAAAGAACGTCCCCGTAAAGAGTCCAGTACCTCTAATAATTCCGAAAACGAGATAGAATTATTTTTTTGTAACGTTCTCAGCGACAGCGGCTTGTCTTGACTCGCTAAACTCTGTAGAATATCTTTCTCTAAATCCGATAACTTCTCAAACTGTCGGTCGAGGTTTTCCCGAAATATATCATCAACTAAAATAGTTTGTAAATTAGTGAATTCCACCACATCCCCATTAAAATACTCTGTAATCGTCGCGGCGACTAACTTTAACGCTAAAGGATTCCCTTGATAATCCCGAATCAAATTCTCCCATTTTTCCTCACCCGTTAACCCATTTTCGGCTAAAATTTGGCGGGCGGCGGCGTCGGGTAAGGGGTTCAGTGGTAAAGAATGAACCGAGGGACGAGTTGTTTCTAAGCGGCGGATATCTCTCAGAGTTTCTTGAGAACAAAGTAATAAGCAACTTTGATGGGACGATTCACCAACTTGTCTCACAAGTAACCCGTATTCCTCATAGTCAGGACTATAGCGTCCAAATCTATCACCACTTCGCACAATTGTCTCCACATCATCGAGGATTAATAGACAACGGTGTTGGTTTAAATAATCCCGCAACAGAGAGAGTCTCTCATTTAAATCTGTTGGTAAATCCGATTCCGCCTGATTTCCCAAAGCGATAAGCCAATCCCCTAAAAGGGTGTCTAGGGGTAGCGGATTCCTAAGCGATCGCCAGATAATAAACTCAAACTCCTCCTCTATATCCTGCGCCAGGTTCACCGCCAACGTAGTTTTGCCAATTCCTGCCATTCCCAGGATGGCGACTAAGCGCGAGTTATCCTGAACAATCCATTGCTTCAGCCTCTCTAGTTCCTCTTGACGCCCATACATCACCGAGATATCCGGCGCTTCTCCCCAATCTCGACGCCGAGCGGACTGAGTTTGATAGGATTGATAAGCAGAGATGAGACGCTGTTTCAATTCCACTAACTTACCCGGACCCGTTCCCGTAATCTCAAACTTGCGATAAACTTCACCCAGTCGCTTCCGCAAGGCGATGGGAGTGATCCCCAGGAAGTGGGCAATCTCATCCTGAGTTGACTTGCCCGTCAGGACTAACGATAACGCCTCCAGTTCAGTGGAGGACACACCGCGTTCGTCGGTCAAGGTTTTCAGGAATTCAGGGGGAATCGGGGAAGTCAATGTCTTCGGTTCTCACGTTAGTCTGTACTTCTGATTATAGACTGTGAGACGGACAGTTTAATCCAGTCCATTAAAATGGACTTTAGCTATAAGCCCGGAGTTTGAACTCCGGGCTCCGGACTTTGCTTGTGTAGCTGTGACTTCTAGTCGTCCTTTATATTTTATATAAGGTGAGGCTTCGTTAACCCCATCACGGAGGCTAACGCTGCATTTATCTAGGAGAAGAACGCAACGATGGAGCCGCAGCCGCGCCATAATTCACTCGGCAACCGATATTAAAGACACTAACGCCACATTCTAGGGGAACTACATCACCGTTCCGCATGGCACTACAGCTCACATAACCATCATTGTTGGTATCTTTCATCATGCACTCAATGGGTTCTGCACCAGCACGATCAGACCAAGAATTCATCCCCATCCCAGCAACAATGTGATGCCAGAAGAAAACCAGCAGGAAGAAACCCAGAAAAATTGAAACAACGGCTGTCGTGATTAATCCAGCTCTAAATTTCCAACTTTGCAGAAAATTGCCCGACTGAGTTGGAGCTGCGTCTGGGGTAGACGTAGATTCATTAATTGGTTTATCTTGAGTTTCGGTCATAGGAGTACGTAATCTCTTGTGATTTTAAGATAATCGCTTATGGATCTATTCTGATTGTAGCGATCGCGCCTTCCCCCTGCTTCCCCTGCTTCCCCTGCTTCCCTTTATTCAGCAGCCCTTACTTCAGCCCTAGCCTTACCATCTGATCAGTTGCACGATGGCAGGGCTTGTCGGACTTTCAGGCAGTTTCATGGCAGGGTGTTTGAGTTCATGTTTCTTAGAGTAGCGAATTGCTGCCTATTGACATAACCCTGATTCTGTGAAACAGATTCAACTCCTTTCTGCGCCGTTATCGTGAATCCAGTCTGATTACCTAGAATTATCACTGCATAACGCAAAATTGATTAAGTTTAACAACATTCACGTTGCAAAACGTTGTAAAATTTTCATAAAGTTAATCTACCGATACAATTATTTAAGGTACTCAGCATGACTGCAACAACCCCAAAAACTACGTCACCCGTTCCAGCCTTTTGCGAAGGCATCCAATATTTTGGGCAAGGCTTACCGGGTTTGGAGACGTATGGTGGAAAACCTGCCATTGCTGAGGACAAAGTCGCGATCGCGTCTCCATCTGACCCGGCGGCTGTCTTTCAAACCCTCCTAGCCGCTGATGCCCTGCGTTACCTAACCCTGCAAGTCACAGCATCCAAAGCATCCGGTCATCCCGGCGGATTTGCCAGCGTCGCCGAAGGCATCGCCGCATTAATCATGCTGGGCTACAAAAATATTATTACCGAAGTAGGACACCATGCCCCTGGCTTTTACAGCACCATGTTCTTAGACCGTTCCCTAGAGGACATGGGGATTACCACCGTGCAACAAATGCGGGAACGCTTCCGGGAAATGCATGGACTCCTAGGACACCTATCCGGTCAAATTCCCGGACTGCTGAACCCGGCTGGACCCTTGGGACAAGGGCAGCATTTCGCCATGGCGGGGGCGTTACTCCACCGGGATACCCTCTTCCCCGTGACAATTGGCGACGGGGGGATTGGTGAACCCTACATAATGAGTAGTTTTGGTCACTTCCACACCGCCTATCCCGATGTCACCAACTTCCTGCCCATCTTAGTTTGGAATGGATACTCCCAGGAACACCACAGCATGGTATCCACCAAATCCAACGAAGAGATGATTGAATATTGGGAAGGTAATGGATTTAAAGAAATTATCCTAGTCAATGCCAAAGACTTTGACGACGCCAATCAACCCGGTGAATATGTGGATAGCACCGCCTTTTCCTGGGAAAAACGCTTGGAATTTACCAAAGCCGTATTAGAAGCTACCGACAAAGCCGCCAAATCTGCCCTAGGCGGTAAGCTTACCGTACTGATTATCAAACAGCTTAAAGGCGCTGGTGTCCATGCGCGAGGCGCAAAAGCCCACAACCTCTACGCCTACCATACCCTAGACAATGAAGAGATTGTCCAAGCCTTGAAACAACGTGCCTTACCCCCAGAGGCTTGGCAACTGGTACGCACCAACTCTGAACGGGCGGCTGGGGGTCCTGCGTCCCATCAGGTAGTGACGGAGAAGGAGTTATCCCTACCGGATTTAGGCACATTACCCTTAAACGAATTTGAAATTAAGGGTGATAAGCAAGTGGCGACGACGGCGATGGGGGCGTTAGTTGCCCATGTCGGGAAACAAGACCCTAACTTTATCATTTCTAACGCCGATGGCAATGCCGCCTCTGGGATTAATAATGTTAACGTGGCGCTGAAGATTCTCCATCCTACCGTTGATGACCTCTATTATCAGGGACCTAAGGGTCAAGTTTACGAACCGTTGAGTGAAGATGCTTGTGCGGGGTTAGCCGCGAGTTTAGCCTTGTTTGGTTCCCGTACTCTGTGGTGTTCCTATGAATCCTTTGCGGTGAATGGGCTACCGATATGGCAAACTGTTACTCAAGCCATGGCAGAATTGCGGCGTCCCACACCTGCGACAATTACCTTATTTACCGCCGGGGCATTGGAACAAGGGCGCAACGGTTGGACTCACCAGCGTCCAGAGATTGAAAATTACTTTGCTGCCATGATGCGGAATGGTAATGTGTTTCCTTTGTTTCCCTGTGATGCCAATAGTATCCAGGTGTGTTATGACTGGGCGCTGACGATGAAGAATAAGGGAATTACGATTACGGCGAGTAAGTCACCTTTACCGGTATTAACTACATTTGAACAAACCCGTCAAGCCTTAAAAGATGGGGGTGTGGTACTCCATGAAACCGAAGGGAGTCAGAAATTTGTGTTTGCCGTGATTGGCGATATGCCACTGATTCCCGTCTTAGATGCAGCCGTTCACCTGGAAAATCAAGGGATTGGCGTGCGAGTTGTTTCGGTAATTAGTCCCCGGCGTTTGTATCGTCCCCATGATGTAGCGTGGGAAACTTGTACAGATCCTGATAGCCACTTTTTAAGTGATCAAGGGTTTGAGGAGTTGTTTGGTGGCGATGCGTTGATTGGCGTAACCGGGGGTGCCAGTGCCATGCTGGAACCGTTGATGTTACGGAGTACCGTTAAGCGCGATATTTTTGCCTGGAAGCGCGGGGAAACGGCATCGAGTGCAGGTCAAATTATGGCGTTTAATGGGTTAACGGCTGAGAATTTAGCGAAGCGAGCGACTGAGTTGGTTGGATAAGATTGATTTGCATTAGGGCTTGCTGAATCACGATTGTAGAGACGTTGCATGCAACGTCTCTACTCTTGGGTAGGAGATTGTTACAATAGAGCCAAAAATGAGGGTTAAAGCATCATTTATGACTATCTCACTATCTGTGCAAACAATAATTGAATCCATTGAAGCCCTTTCTCTTGAAGACCAAGCTTTATTATTTGAACAACTTTACAGGCGAAGGCTGGAAAAGCAGCGTCAAGAGAATATCAAGGAAATAGCTGAAACAAAAGAGAATGAGCCAGTAACAGGCAAGTCTCCTCAATCTCAGAATCCTTTACTACAGGTTCCTGCTACGCTCAAAAATAATCCCTTATTTGATGAGGTATTAGGATACATAGCAGCCTATCGCCATGAACTCGATCAGGAAACAGAAGCTTATTATCGTGAACGTGACACCGAGGTTCAAAGCAAGTGACTCGATACATTCTGGACACTGATCATGTCACATTTTTGCAACAAGTTCATCCAATTGTTACCCAGCGTGTTAGTGCAGTTAATCCCGATAATATTGGTGTTACTGTCGTAACCGTTGAAGAACAAGTACGGGGATGGCTAAGTGCGATCAGAAAAACATCCCAATCGTCCCAACCTGAACGATTAATATGGGCTTACAGAGGATTGCGAGATGGGGTTAAATATCTGAGCCGATTAAACCTA
Organism: Coleofasciculus chthonoplastes PCC 7420; assembly: GCF_000155555.1. GTDB lineage: Bacteria > Cyanobacteriota > Cyanobacteriia > Cyanobacteriales > Coleofasciculaceae > Coleofasciculus > Coleofasciculus chthonoplastes_A. Next base: position 325,200 of record NZ_DS989846.1, on the reverse strand, counting down.
ATTGACTTCAGTGAAGAGGCTTACGCTCATTATTTGGACTTGCGTCGTCAAAGAATACGCATTGGCACACAAGATTTGCGAATCGCCGCTATTGTGCTGGCAGAAAATTCTATCCTCGTTACGCGCAACCATCGTGATTTTGCACAAGTACCTGGTTTGGTATTTGAAGACTGGACAGTACCGAATTGAGATAGCAGAAATAGAAACAAGTAAAAATGAATTCTAGACAAATTGAAAGCTGGGCATTGAGAGTTATTGATTGTGTCAAAAATGGTCAACCCAACGAAGATTTTTTAGTTGAGTTGAAGCGAGATTGGATAGAAAAAGAAAAAGCGGCTCGTCGAATCGCAGGTCATGCCAATGCGGCGCGAGGAGAAAATATACTTTGGTTAATAGGTGTTGATGAAAAACAAGGTGTTATTGGAGTCAATGCCACCGACCTTGCTACTTGGTATCCTGCTGTAGAGTCTTGCTTTAATGAACTAGCTCCAAGAATGATACCATTAAATATTCCTGTAGATGGGAAAACAGTTGTAGCTTTACTGTTTGAAACTGATCGCGCTCCTTTTGTCGTTAAAAATCCGGTTTATGGATCTAAAGGCGCAGGTGCTGTTGAGCTTGAAGTTCCTTGGCGTGAAAACACATCGGTAAGATCAGCACGTCGATCTGATCTGATTCGATTACTAGCACCACTCGAACGGCTACCAGATGTTGAAATTATTGATTGTGACTTTACCGCAACAATAAAAGGAGAAGACTCTTTCGGAAATTGTACTTTTGACGCATTAGAATTGAGTATATAATTGTACCTTGTCCCTAAAAATAACAATCGTATAGTTATCCCGTTTCACCGATGTAAGGTAGAATTTGAAATGATCGGAATTACAACAATTCAATCTAATTGGATCGGATTAGAGCCAGCTAGGGGTAAGTCTTATGGAGGGGGACGTACAGGTAGACCTGGGTCTTTAACAATTCAAAGTACAGCATACGAAATCATAATTGATGATCCTGGTATGATTTTACTAAAAGCAAGATCAAGAAGACCATCATTACCTGATAACGCAAAAAATTGTGATGTTCGTATTTTCATTCATCTTTTACCAACTGATTCTGATCGCCCAGTTGTATTAACTAAGACATTGCCTTACCCAAAAGAACAATGACGGTTCATATTGTGGGGTCTTCCGTAGTAGGGGCGCAAGGCTTGCGCCCTTACCAAAGTGTCACGTCATCCAAAAAATTGCTATATTACAACGGTTTTCAAGTTAGTAGACTAAAAATACAGTATAGTTTTAAATACAGTATAGTTTTAACGAGGTATCACCATGACACAGGAAGAGTTGTTGAATGATTTTTTGTCCCTGCCAACTGAAGCACAACGCCAAGTTCTAAACTTCATCGCTTTTTTAAAAAAATATAGGGAAACTGAACCGACCTCTCAAGCAACAGATGTTGATTTGGTCAATGATCCATTCATTGGGATGTGGCGAGAGCGTCAAGATTTAGCTAATAGTACGGCTTGGGTGCGTAGTGTTAGAGAAAACGAGTGGTCAAAATCCCGTGGCTAATCCAACTATTGTAGATATATAGCCAATGTTAGTAAAGTTAGAACTCCATAATTTTAAAAGCCATCAATCTACACAACTTAGCTTTGATCGTTCCCGTTTACATGCCATCGTCGGACAAAACAGTGCTGGAAAAACATCAGTACTGCAAGCATTGCATTATCTCAGTCGATTGGCTGGCTCAGAATTTAAATATATCTTCCAGTATGAAAGATCACCTCAATTTATTACAACAACAGGCAAAAACAATATGTCGGTTACTGCCAGCGGTTTTTGGGGATATGACAAGCGGCAAGATTGGCAAGCATCCTATAGCTGGACACAAGAAAAACCTGATCATTGGCATCCAAAGGCATCGTGGAAAGTAGATGGCAAACTCGATAACTGTGAGGGATGGCAAAGCTCACTAAAAGACTCGGCATATCCTATTCCTCAATCTCTAAGACATACAGTTTATCTTAAGCTAGTAGCCAGTAATCTTGCCAAAGCAGCGTACAGTGATGACATTACACCGCGAGTTGAGTACGATGGTTCAGGACTAGCACCGACTCTAGACTTTCTGCGTAATGAGAATCCAGATAACTTTCAAGCTTTAGAGGAAAGGTTAAGGCAAATCGTACCCGGTATACGCAAGGTAGGCGTCAAGCGAGCAAAGGTTGTCGTCAATCGCCAGCGTTCCCTCGAAGTCAATGGTAAATTTATTCCTTATGAAGAAACTCAAGAACTTACCGGACAAGAAGTTGTACTCGATATGAATAGTGGTGAGCGTATACCAGCTCATTCCGTTAGCGAAGGAACGATACTTACCCTAGGATTGCTGGCTGTGCTAATGAATCCTAATCAACCCAATTTGGTTTTACTCGATGATATTGAACAGGGACTCCATCCCAAAGCACAACGAGAATTGATGACTGTTTTTCAGGAAATTATTCAAGACAACTCAAATCTGCAAATTATCTTTTCGACTCACTCTCCCTATATTATTGATGAACTGGTTCCTGCTCAAGTACATGTTTTGAATAATACCGATTCCGGCTTCACCGTCTCCAAGCGGTTAGATGAACATCCTGATGTGGAATGGGCAAAACAAACGTTAACAACGGGTGAGTTTTGGGATGCTGAGGGCGAAGATTGGGTTGTTGCAGGAGAAGGAAGTGATTGAGTTTATTGTTATTGTGGAAAGTGGTGCAGATGCACGAACGGCTACAAAATTAGCTGAGCGTGTTCTGGTCGAGAAAGTAGATTGGTTAGATGAGGATAATCTTCAGTATGTTTTCCAGTGGAGTGGATTACAGAATGGAACACAACATTCCTGCTGGAGCGATATTGGTAAAATTATTGACGAAGCAAAAGAACAACTGAGATTTAAACCGCCAAGATTTCTGGGTCATGATAGAAAGGGTGAACCGTTAAAAGCTGATGGGGCAATATCTGTAAAAGTCCTAAATTTGGTTCGTTTCCTCCAAAGAACGCGACAGATTAAGGCAATTCTCTTTATCCGTGATTTAGATAATCAACCCGAACGCCGCCAGGGGCTTGAGCAAGCACGCTTAGAACAGGTTAATCGACAACCTTTATTAGAAATTATTATTGGTACAGCGAATCCAAAACGTGAAGCATGGGTTTTGAATGGATTTGTTCCCTTGAATCAAAAGGAAAGACAAATTTTAGAAGCAATAAAAACCCGATTAACTTTTGATCCTTGTACCGAATCTCACAGATTACGCTCTACTTCACTGAAAGAAGCTGGTCGAATGAGAAATCCGAAAGTCATAGTTGAACAGCTAACGAATGGAGAGATGAGACGCGAACAGCAGTGTTGGGAAGATACAGACTTAGAACTTCTGCGCGAAAGAGGTGTTCATACAGGTTTGCTAGACTATATCGGTGAACTTGAGCAACGATTACCCGCTCTAATTCAATAGACACTGAAACTTGTATTGATTAGCTTAATTGTTACTAAATATATTTTTCAATACAGTCGCATTCGTATACTATCCCGAAAATTTTAAATTTACTATGACTATACAACTTACAGAACAACAAAACCCAGTTAACGACCAGTACTTTATCTTACCTGGTCGTTATAATTGGCAGCAATTCAAGGCAATTCAAGCCGTGATGCAAGATGTTCCTGGATTAAAATTAACGTATTTTGATGGGTGTGTGGAGTTCATGACTACAGGTGAAGACCATGAAATGATTAAAAAATTTATAGCGATTCTCATAGAAGCCTATTTATTTGAAAAGGGTATTCGATTTATCCCGATTGGGAATGCAACTCGTGAAGCTGAAACAAAAGGTGCTTCCTTTGCTCCCGATGAGTCTTACTATATTGGTACAAAAAAAGAGCATCCTGATCTGGCAATTGAAGTGGCTCTCACCAGTGGCGGAACGGATAAACTCAAAAAGTACAAGCGGTTTCAAATTCCTGAAGTTTGGTTTTGGCAAAAGAATAAGATTTTAATCTACCGTTTTCGGCAAAATGACTATGAGCAAGTTGAGCGCAGTGAGTTTCTACCAAACTTGGATTTAGAGTTGCTGGTGCGCTGTGTGTTAATGTCTGATATAGTTGAGGCGAGAATGGCGTTTATTAATGGGATACGACAGTCGTAATTTCCGGGTTAATATATTGAATATTGACACGTTTGCGGAAATAATGACTGGAAGTATATACATCGATTAGGACAAACGAACTGTTGTAGAGACGTTGCATGCAACGTCTGGAACAAAATGATGTGTCCTAACCGCTATGGCGGTTGCTATATTACCCCCTTTTGCCACGGCGATTGAAATCGCTGCTACACAAACAAAGTCCGCCTGCGCGGACTGGCTTATAAGGGGGGTAGCTAACCCGGATTTATTATGACATTGCGGTTTCCGTAATCACGGTTATGAAATTGCGCTATGGCTTACAAATCAACCCTCAACGCGCCCAGAAAATTGAACCCGTTTTAACGGGTTTTAGCTTTTAGCCCGAACTTTAGTTCAGGGCTTAAGCTGTCATGCATTTAAATTGGGTATTAGTAGCGAGCAAGATGCTCTCACTACAAGGATTTCACCATTATTGACATTAAGTTTAAATGCCGAACAGCTTAAGTTAACTACTCTAGCGATACGATTATGGCGAAGACAGCGCAACTACAAACGTTAAATGCCATGGCTTTTGCCAATCACCCAATGACGACGAAAGAAACGAGCCAGCGCTGATTCTTCTAGGGGTAAGTAAATCGGACGCCCATGGGGACAGGTGCGGGGATGGCGGGTCATTTTCCATTGATTTAATAATGTCTGCATCTGCTCTAAAGTTAAGGGTGTGCCATTGCGAATTGCACTGCGACAAGCTGTGGCAACTTGTGCGTTTTGTAAGTCTCCACCTAAACTGAGTTCTAATAGGGCATCAGCACAATCGTCTCGCTGGTGCAGTAGGGCGGGTGCGTTGCGAACTGCCCACAGTTGATCGCCAAAGGGTTCTATTTCTAAGCCAATCCGTTGCAGTTGTTCGAGTTGAACGGGGGTTAAATAGTTGAGAATCACGGGGGGTTCTAGGGGAACCAGTTGCCAGCGATCGCGCAGTTGTTCGTACAAGACTCGTTCATGGGCAATATGCTGCTCAATTAACCACATTCCTGTATCATGTTCTGCCAGAATATACATGTTACGCACCTGGGCAACGGCTTTTAATTCAATTAAGCCAATATCGGAAGGATTACGCTCCTGTTTTGGTGATTCATCCAGGTGATAAACGCCCTTTTTTGCCGAGGCTGTCAGTAATTTGCCGACACGATGGGATTGAGACGCGGTGTCGAAATTTTCCGCCCCAATCCGCAAGGCTTGTTCAATGGCTTGGCTAATTTGTTCTTGCCAATAGGAAAGGGAATGCAGATAAATTTCGGCTTTGGCGGGATGACGATTCCAATCAATTTGACTGGGGCAAATTTGTAGGTGAATAAAACAAATCGGATAGCGATCGCGCGGTAAGGTTTTCGCCATGGCGGTGAGAATCGTTTGTTCCAATTCTGGCGATCGCACTAACCGCCCATTCGTCGCCACTTTAACCCAATCTGGGCGGCGACGGTGACAGCGATCGGGTAATCCTAACACTAAATGTAGAGACGCGCCATGGCGCGTCTTTGGGGTTGAGTTGTAAGTAAACTCCCTTATCTCCCCTGCACTCCCCTCCTCTGGTGTAGGAACATCTAGGGTTAATTGCTGCAAATCATGCACCCGAACCTGTTTGAGAAGTTGTGGGATGATCTGTTGAGTCGTTTTACCCGGACTAATTGTAAACCAGGAGCGATCGCTTTGCTGAACTTGCCAAGTCACCGATGGATGGCAAAGGGCTATATTCTGTATCGTGGCTTGGATTATGCGTTGTTGTTGACTCCTCGACGGTAATCCCTGACGACGCAGACGCCACTTGCCAAATAGATTCGAGACAGTCACCACTGTACCTGGCGCGATCGCAACGGCTTCTGTTTCTTCTGCTTCTCCCTGCGTATTATACGTACAGCGCCATCCCTCAAAACCTGTCTGTCGGCTGCATATTTCTAATTCGGCTAACGCTGCAATACTATGCAAAGCTTCACCGCGAAATCCCAAACTGGTAATCTTGTATAAATCATCGCGACTTTTAATTTTGCTGGTACTGTGTGCCGATGCAGCTTTTTGTAAATCTGTCAAGTCCATACCCGTGCCATTATCTGCCACGCGCACGCGCCACAAATCAAACCATACAGCCACAGCGATGCGCGTCGCCCCCGCATCCAAAGCATTTTCCACCAATTCTCGTACTACAGCGGCTAAGGAATCAATCACCTCGCCAGCCGCAATTAAGTTAACAACCTCCGTCGGTAGGGTTTGAATAGAACCAGTCATAGTGGTGAAGTAGGGGCGGGTTTAGACGCTTGCGTTTCGCTGTTGATGATAACGTTTTCTCAACACCAGCCCTGTAAACACTGATTTCACAGATTTATTGAAACAGTAGCGGTGGAAACACTGATTTCACGGATTTATTGAAACGGTAGTGGTGGGGTGTCAGAGGTTAGTCACACTGATTTCACAGATTTACGGTAGCGGTGGGGCTGTGATACCAAATCCGGGTTAGCCACCCCCTTTATAATCTAGTCCGCGCAGGCGGACTTTGTTTGTGTAGCTGCGACTTCTAGTCGCCAAGGCATCTTGTCTGTGTTAATCTGTGTCATTTAATCGTGAGACTTCTGGAGAGTGTTATTCAATCTGTGTAATCTGTGTTTCGGAGAAGCTCTAATTTATTTTTTTCTCCCCCTGCTCCCCCTGCTCCCCTTGCTTCCCCTGCTCCCCTTGCTTCCCCTGCTCCCCTTGCTCCCCCAGCTCCCCCAGCTTCCCCTGCTCCCGCAGCTTCCCCTGCTCCCCCAGCTTCCCCTGCTCCCTCTGCTCCCCCATCTCCTAGGGGTAACGTGACTTTAAACGTTGTACCCACACCCACTTCACTGTGAACCGCCAATTTACCCCCGTGTAAATCAACCGATTTTTTGACAATGGATAAACCTAATCCTGTCCCCTGAATATTGCCCACATTTTTAGCCCGATGAAAGGACTCAAAAAGTCGCTTTTGATCCTCTGGAGGAATGCCAATCCCTTGGTCTTTAATTTCAAAAATAACCTCCTGTTCTCGACAGTGACAGTTAAACTGCACGGTAGAACCTAGTGGTGAATACTTTACCGCATTTGTCAGCAAATTGGTCAAAATATGCCGCAGGAGCTTTTCATCCATGCAAGCCTTACTCGCCCTACCTGAATTAATCCAACTGATTTCATGCTGCTTACCGATACCCAGTTCAATATCTTCAACTAAATCCTGGCATAACTGGTTTAAATTTAAGGGTTGAGGATTAAACTCCAGCTTACCTGATTCCGCTTTGTTGACAATCAGCACATCATCTAACAGGGTTGTCATGCGGTTCACTGAGTCTTTAATTCGATTAAAGTGTTTGAGCTTTTTCTCCTCCGCCCAGTTATGACTATACTGTTCCAGTAATTCGGTCGAGGAATAAACCGCCGTTAACGGAACCCGGAATTCATGACTCGTCATGGAAATAAAGCGAGATTTTAGTTCCGTAAGTTCTTTTTCTCGCTCTAGTGCCTGAAGCATTTCTGCTTCCAAAAGTTTACGCTGGGTCAAATCTCGACCGACATAGACGAAATTGAGTGAACCTTCTAGATCAGTTATCAGAGCCGAACAAGAAAACGCTACAGCGACGGTTTCACCCTGTTTAGTCAGGCAATTTAATTCGATGTCCTGAAATGTCGAACTATCCGGTGATAAATGATTTAAGTTATTTAAAAATTCTTGATTTTTAATGATTTTGGTTATCGGTTGTCCCACTAATTCGTCTATCTTGTATCCAAATAGAGTTTGTGCGGCACGGTTTGCCGTTTTGATGTCTCCTGAAGCTGTAGTGACTAATAGGGCATCAGCCATTGAACTGATAATTTTATCAATATAATTTTTAGAATGAGTTAGCGCACTTAATAATAGATTAGTTTCATTTGATTTTTGAATTAATTTTTGCTGTAACATCATCCATTCGGTGACGTCCTTAAATAAAAGGATTAAATAATTTTCATTCTCATCTTGATGGTGACAAATATGTAAATCAAAATAAAAAGGAGAATCAGGCGCTTGATCTGTGTGATGCTGATCAGCTCGAACAATTCCTGCTAACTGAAAACTTATCTGCCGTCCTGCTAAAATGTCCATCATTATCCCTTCCATACCGACTAATTCCGGAAAGGCTAAGCGGACATCTTCGCCTAATTTTAAATCTTGAGGAGATTCCGCAAAATTAGGAACACCGTCAGACAAGTCTTGAACGAGTAACTCGTGATCAAGGGTTAGATACTCGTAATCGGGTGCTAATAGTTTTAAGCGGGACGGCATACAAATTCTAAGCCTTTAATATCTGATCAGCAAGTTGTTGAAAAATTTCATCGACATAAGCACCTGTTTTCGCTGAGGTTTGATAAAGTCCGGCTTCGGGATTTAAATCTTTATCCTGAAAAATTTGAATCAGTTGGTTCAGTTTTTCCGGTTCGACTAAATCCGATTTATTTAAGGCAATGGCAATTTTGCCTTTGGGATTAACCGATAGAAACAGGTTAACGTGTTCATCTAATCGCTCAACGGTTTCCAGGCGGCTGACATCAGCCACGACGATGACACCACTCGCCCCCTGTAAGTAACTGGGAGCGATAGATTTAAATTTAGTATGTCCCTCCAAGTCCCAGATGAGCAACTGTAAATTTACGGATTCTAGGGTTTTTCGAGAAATCTTCACACCGACGGTGGACAGATACTGATCGCTAAACTGGCGTTCGACGAAGCGGCGAATTAGGCTGGTTTTGCCCACGCCAAAGTCACCGACGAGACAAATTTTCTTGGATATTTTAGCCATTGGTCATTGGTCATTGGTCATTGGTCATTGGTCATTGGTCATTGGTCATTGGTCATTGGTTCATGGTAATCCTTCTTACTGTTCCCTGTGACACACCGAGCGAAGTCGAGGTGTTCCCGGTTCCCTTGTCGTTTAACTTTAATTATGTCCGACTACTTATGCTGTTAACGTGCGATCGCCTCAAATTCGACGAATCGGCTGTATTGATGGGGTTCATCCGCATACACGCCTGTGGGGGGTTTGGTGGTTCCAGAAACTTCTAAGCGTCTCGCATCAATCCCTTGACGCACCAGTACCTCAGCGACGGCTTTTGCCCGTTCGAGGGCTAATTCCTGATTTTCTAAGGGTGTACCACTGGGATCACTATGACCAATGACTCGCAGGGATTGGTTGGGGTAATCGGCGAGGAATGCAGTCAAGGCGTCCATTTTGGCTTGTTCTGACGCTTTTAAGTCGGCGGAATTGAGATCGAAGTAGATGCGAGAGGCTAAGGCGAGAGGTTGCAGTTGCACGGTGTTGGTTACCGAGTCCACTCCCGGAATTTCTTCTAAAGCCTCGGTAATTTTCTGGGCATCTTTGACCTGAATTACACTGCCTTCTACGGTAACTTGACCGTCCTGAAAATTCGTCCAAATTGCCAAACGTTCGGTTTGATTGAGAATCGCGGTGACACGCTCAACCTCGGCGGCGACTTCGACGGGATCGGGGGGAACCTTGATGGCAATGATATCATTATCTATCTCACCATTCGGTATAGTCGTTTGGGCAATTTGTCCCGCTTTTTCGACGAGATATTGATTCGGTAATTTGCCGGATAGGGTAATCGTATCGCCTTGTGCCTCGACATTTAACCGATAGACGGCAAGTTCGGGATCAGATGCCAAAGCCACGGCGGTTTTTTCCTCAAACTGCTGATTGACACCACTACGATGCAGATGAAAACCCCAAGGAATAAAAATTAGACCCAATACGGCGGCGCAAAAGCTTAACAAGGCGACAGGTACTTTACGCGGCGACGTTTCGGATTTGGGATTAACGATGGTTAATGAATTCAGAAGAGACGGGATTTGTTCCGGTACATTATCCGGATCGCCATCAAATGATTCGATCGCCTTCCCATGGCGAAGAACGATAGTACCCAAAGCCTCGCGTATTTTGTCGATAAATGACTTCGGCGGATCGCCTTGTGTCACCACAGCCAGATAACAGTACCCAGCGACTTCTAAGAGAATGTCACAATGTCCGTATTCGATGCGATCCAGTTCTGAGATTTCACCGGATTGCATAATACAATCATTGACAAAACTGCGAATGGCGGTCAGCATCCCCGCCACCATATCTGACTCTAATTGTTGTTTGCCAAAGGGTTGAACTTCAGCAATCACTAATCCTGATGCTTTATGAATCAGAAACATTGCTTGGATGCTAAAGGGCATCGACTCTTTAAATATGAGTTCTGCCTCAGAGATTCCCTGACTTTTCGCCCGAATTTTGCGAGCAATTCCCTCCGGACTTAGGGAGTTTTCCAATTTTTGATCAATCGCCCGCATCGCTTCAGACAAATATTTATAGAATGTCCCGCCCATGACTGGATAAAGGGCGTCTACCATGGCATCCCGTTCAATCTCTATTTGTTCTTTAATCGCCGCGCTCATTTCCGGGGCAATGGCGCGGGCAAATTCACCGGGGTTGCTGAGGATTTGATAGTTAACGGCAGAGGGAATAATCGGTGCTAAGGCGGAACAGATCCCCTCTTTATCTTCTTTGGTTTTCGCCTCAATCATCTCATCCACAATCGGCGCGATCGCACTTGCCATTTCTTCTCTAGCTTCAGCAATTTTCATGCTTAAAATTTGAGTAATTAATGGCAGCATTAATTTAATTAAATTACTCGGATCATAAATTTGACTTTCTAAAGAGGAAAATTTTTCTTTGAGCAGTTCAATGCCTTCTTGCGAATCGAGGATATCGGGTGTTAGGAGTAATTTTTGCAATCGTTCAAATTCATCCTCAATATTTGCATCATAAGCGGCGAGGGATTCCTGGCTCTGGTTTTCAGGTATATGTTGAAGCTGATATGAGGATGCGGCTGACTGTTCAAATTCCTCAGGTTTTGACTGATCTGATTCGCTTAACTGGGATGAGTATAGTCCATTTTCGGTTGACTCTAATGGTGATTGATTCAACTCTTCTAGTGCTGTCAAAAGTTGATCAGAAATTAAAGGGTTGCTGGATTCGGTAGATTGTTCAGACACGTTTTCAGGTGAGGTTGGGTTAATCTGAGATTGATTCAATGAGTTCAACTTTTCAGCGGAGGATAGTTCAGGCGTTGAATGGTCAAATAATGATTCAGTTTCCCCATTTGATAAATTTTTTACTGCTGTTTGAGTCTCCTTGGCAGCGAAATTATCTGTAGGGTTTTGTGATTCCTCTAGATTAGCCTGACTTTTCACGGAATCTGAAATATCTCTCTCCCAACCTTGCTCCTGCTCTTGAGAAGGTGTTGAATTCTGGGGGGGTGATTTATCCTCCAGACTACTCGAATCGGCTATAATTCCATCTTCCTCTGCTTCCTCTGCTTCCCCTGCTTCCCCTGCTTCCCCTACTTCCCCTACTTCCTCTGCTTCCTCTGCTTCCTCTGCTTCCTCTGCTTCCTCTGCTTCCCCTACTTCCTCTGCTTCCTCTATTGCTTCATCTTTTTCTACTCCCTGTTGTTTTAACTGATCGGTATGGGGTTCACCCTGAGTTTCCCCTTTCTCCTTGGCGGAAGACATTCCTGTTGTGGTGGCTTCAGTCGAGTTAGGATCTTGTAAATCCATCAATAAATCCAGCAAGTCCTCTAGCTGGGATATGGCAGATCCCTTTTTTCCTGGTAAAGCCATAATTTGATCCTGCCTTGTTCTATATCGGCACCGAGTTTGTAAATGCCAAATTGAGTCAAAGTTGGCATTTGACCCAATTCTAATCCTATTCATCTAGGACATCCACTACATTGCTAGCTTTGAGCCAACATTTTGCTGAACGTTAGGACTAATAACCAGCCACTTGAGTGAATGACAACAATTTATCTATCATCCCTTATTTTACTGCGAAAGGGGACCTGCTTCTAAAAGCCGAACATCAACATCCACATCACTACCTGCTGCTTCTTTCAGCTCAGGCGCAAACTCTGTTCCTTTAATTCTTAATCCCAATTCAAACAAAATGTCTGCCATATCATCTTTAGCAACTTTACCATCATTAATCAGAGAAAAGCGCCGTTCGAGTTCTTCAAAAACATACGATCTCAGGCTTCTAATATCCTCTTGGAGTTTTTCGCGAGTTTCTGAGAGTTCGTTATGCAAATTATTGGTTTGTTTTTCTAAACTATTATCCAGGGATTCCAGATTTCCGGAAAACTTTTTGTTGACCATATCGATGGTTTGCCGAATCTCCGAATTGTCGTTTTGAACTGTCATATTCAGCGACTTCAGTTTTTTCTCCAGGGAATCTACAGCGGCTCGTAGCTCTGTCGCATAAACAGTCTTGGTTTGCTCGATGCGATCGCGCATTTCTTGCTGCATCAATGCCAGGTTCGATTCAATTTTGTCAATTCGGCTATCGTACTCTCGGAGTTGAGCGCCGAAGATGATATCTCGGATCTGGTCAATATTGCCTAGGCGCTCGCGCATTTGTTCTTTACTGATTTCTGCCATACTTTTCCCTCTCACTGGGTTAAACGTCTGGTTGGCTCAACTTGATAGGTTGGTGGTAAATATCCTCCGATCGGGGGGTGACACTACTATAACACTGCTGTTGGCGCTAAAAGATAAGTCAGAATCTTTCAAGTTAGAGTCTTTCCCACCGAGTCAGTTGTTGGATTGATGCACTGTCTTATTTATTGCCGTCCCTATTTTTATCGAGTTTAACCATAGTTTTCTGAGATTACCAAGTTCCCTAGAAAAAGTTGACAAATTAGGCTTTATATGAATTGTAGGGACACGATATGTCGTGTCCCTACAGGTAACGGATACAATAGATTAGGTTATTGTATTAACCGATTCGGGGAATTCCCCCCTCTCTTAGAGGTTGTAGTGCTTCCCAGGATTATGGTTGTACCGACGATAAGGGTACATCAACAGGTGTATTCTGGGATGCGAGTGACTCACCCACCAGATTGCTAAGTCCCGCCGCGTTCAAAAGGTTGACCCACTGATTCGCCACCTCCGAATCACTCGGATAATTGCGGCGCAGTTCAACAAGCTGTGCTAGAGTATCTTGCCACAGTTGTGCCTCAGCATAGAGTTCCACTTTTTTTGTCGGTGATGCCTGCGCTAACTGAGTTTCTAGGGTAGGAGCGATCGCTACCCGTCTTACCCATCCTTCAACCACCAGATCATTAGAGCGTTCGTCCTCAGGCGGACAGAGAATCGAGAACGTCCAACGATAGTCTTCACCCACCGCCAAGGGTGACAAGCTAACGTCGTGGGGTAGATTTAATGTGATGATTCCTGACTTGCCATTGGTACGGAATTGGCTTTGATAAACGAGATTTCCCTCGCTATCCTCCAGAACAAAATCCACAGGTAAGGGTGTACTGGGATCGGGTGAGGCTGGTAGGTAGACAAAAAAGCTGGGATAAGCCGCAACCGTTGTACCAAAGCGATCGCTTGGCATTAAAGCCGTTAACGGTTTACCGACAACGGGGCAATTTCCTCCAGCACTTCGGGTTGCTCCTCCTTCGACACGGTTCGCCGAGCCGATTCCCCTTGGCGGTTCATATTTGTTAGTTGTCCAGGTTTGGGGGATTCCCTGAGCCTGGAGAATTTGGGGGCTGTGGATCAGGGCAAAGCCTGCGGCAAATAGCGCCAGTTTGACCCCAACAGCCAAAGAAAATCGATAAAAAGGACGTCGCTTATGTACCATGACAGTGACTCAGTGATTAATTCGGATTCGTTTTGACACCCTGAGCTACTGGTTCTTCAACAATTTGCTCGAGTTCGACTGAACGGAGCAATTGGCTCCATGCCGCCTTCAAACCCTGATCATTGGGGCGATCGCGACGTAGTTCCACTAAGGTATTCAAGGTTTCATACCAAAGTCGTTCCTTGGCGTAGATAGCCACTCGCTGTTCCGGCGTTGCTTGTTGGATGCGGCGTACCAGATTGGGATCAGGTTCCACGCGCTCGAATTTGCCCTCTACATAGACATAACTGGATGGACTATTGTAGTCGCATATCAGTCCTAACTCCCAACTGTATTCCTGACCAACCTCTGGTGGCAGAGTACTACTTTCTAATTTAGGCAGCGTTAAGCTCATGATACCGGGAGCGCCAACGACGAATTTTATCTCATCTCCCTGAGAATCTTGTCCGGTGTAATGGGCAAAGGCGTACTTCGTTGCATAAACTTCCTCACCCTGGGTATTTTTGACAACTAACTGTACTCCCCAAGCTGTGTTTTTCGGTAGATACCACGAGAGAGTCGGATACTCCGCTATGGTTTTGCCAACAGACATAGGAACCAATGCGATCGGAGGTTGATCCCCCCTAACACAAGGTCCTCGTGTACCTCCGCCTTGTCTGTTAATCGCAATCGGTTTGTCGGACTCTCCAGTTGGCGGCGTGAATTCCCATTCGGTGGGGATATCACGGCTGAGGGGTGAACCCCCTAACTGTGCTTGTACCCCAGCGGGAACATTAGCCACAAGTCCTAGGGTTAGCGCTAAAGCGACTGTAAAACGGGATGAATGGGTAAACCAAGCCATAATAATTTAGAACTCCTTCTTTATCAGAGTCTGTCAATGTTTTTGGGAAAATCTGTCTGAGCAGATACTTAACCTTCCGACAAAAGGGATGATAATTGCAGAATTTTCAGGTTTCTCGCCGAATAATTTGCCTGAATAGTTCTATTCTAGCTTGAGATAGGGAGTGAACTGAAACCTGGGATTGCAATTTTATCTGAATCTTTATGTTAGTTTTTCCCTATCTTTGTATTGGTTGTTTTATTCAACAGAACTAGCTCCTGAGTTAGACAACGATTCTCTTAAGGTTGCACTCCTGTCTGGATTTAATTGCTCAGAAAGACTTTGTAAGCCAACTGAGTGCAATAACTTGTTCCACGCGGTTTGCACGTTGCGATCATTGGGAAAATCCTGATGGAGTTCTACCAAGGTGTCTAACGTGTCATACCAGAGCAATTCCTGGGCATAGAGTGCCACTCGTTCTTGAGGTGTTGCCTGTTGAGTCCGCATTTTTAGCGTTAGACTCGGTTCCACTCGCTTAATCCCACCACCCACAACCATATCTGCTGAACGATCCAGGGGATCGCAAATCAATGCTAATCGCCAGTAATAGAGCTGATTCGCTTTCAGGGGAGCAAGATTAGCAGAGGGAGGAATCGCTAGACTCATAATTCTCGGCATCTGTGTTTCCCCTGTCGCCGACTGATCCAAGGAATAATGAACCCGGTAAATTTCTTCATCATTAACATTGTTCAGTACAAACTCGACTGCCGATGCTGTTGTTGATGGCATATACCAGAAGAATTTGGGATATTCCTGTAGGGTTTTGCCGATCAATGATTCTGGAACTAGGGCAATTAGTGATTGATTATTCGGTGTACAATTCTCTGGACCCCGCGTTCCACCAGCTTCTCGATTCGCGGGAATCGGCTTTTGCGTTGAACCTTCTGGAGTTTTGAATTCCCACTGAGTCGGTAGTTCAGCACCCAGAGAGGTAGTCCTAACCGGGGTTGGCACTTGAGCGACTAGCTTGGTGGCTAGTCCTAGCATCAAAGCTATTGTTAAGAATGTTAGGTGTGATAAGCGGGTGAAACAAGCCATAATTCAGATATATGCTCGTAGAACCGAGTCTTTAGTATATAGATGTTAGAGCAGAAGCCAAGGTTCCAGACCCAGGTTAGTTTCTGTCAGACATAATCACCTTTTTGGCTCAGGCAAGCATCTACCTTAAGGGAAATGTTGCTGAATTAAGAGTTTGTCGTAAACGCTGCAAATCATGCTAGCCCACTTTTGGTCTGACTACGACCCCTGGTTATATCAGTACCATTGTCTTAAGTTGTTAATATTTTAACGTTAGACATGGGTAATCCCGGAACGTTGTTTCCACTCTTATCTAAATCTTCATCACTCTTAAAGCCAATTCCTGATTTCCATGCTTCTATCGCCTGAAAATTTAAATCTTTTGTAAAGATATAGCTATTCTCACTTGAGTGAAATACATGAATTCCTGTGAGATGGGTAATTGCCCTTGTCCTCCAAGGCGGTAAGGACTAGAGAAACTGGGCATCCAATGTTCCAGACTTGCTATGGTTCGCCTAGTGCAGCGCCCTTGGAAATACTTGAGCAGCTTTGTCCAAGCGGAGGAGCGGGGAAGCGGGGGAGATGTTTACTGTTTCGTTATTTCTGCCTTCTTGCACTAGAAGCAGGGGGAACAGAAATTAGTGCTTAGCCGAGTAGAATTATATCTAACCCGACAGACTTTAGTAGTTTGTCCCAAGCCGCAATCACAGCCGGATCATTCGGGCGATCGCGCTGGAGTTTCACCAACGTCCCTAATGCTTCATACCACAGTCGTTCCTTTGCGTAAAGTACCACACGCTCCTCAGGTGGTGCTTGCTGTAGGCGACGGCTTAGAGTAGGGTCAATTGACACTCGCCGGATTGTGCCTGCCAGATAAACATCACCGGATGGATCATTGGGGTTACAGATTATTTTTACAGTCCAGTCATACTTCTGATCCTCTTTCAGTGGCAGAGAGCTACCCGTTAATCTCGGTATGGTTAAACTGAGTATACCGGGCGTGCCAACAACCAATTGGTCATCTTGTCCCTGATAATCGTTTGAGGTGCCACGGGCAAAGGCATACTTGGTCGAGTAAATTTCCTGACTATCACGATCTGTTAACTTAAACTCCATGCCCCAAGCCCTTGTCCGGGGTAGATACCAAAAGATGGTGGGATACTCCGCCAGTGTTTGTCCCATACCAGACGCCGGGACTAAGGCAATGGGATAACTGCTGAGGCAACCCGCAAACGGTAAATTGCTGCTATCTTGTAGACCTGAATCACCAGAATTAGGCAGTGGCGCGGATTCCCATTGATCGGGTAACTGAGAACTGATCGAGGCATTGCTTAACTGCGCTTGTACCCGAACTGGCTCTTTCAGGCTCAACCCCACGATTAAAAGCAATGTTACTAAAGCGGTTATGGCTAGTTTGTGTGGAAAAAAACGGATGAGTTTCATAATAAATACATACAAAACTGTTTTTGTCAATAAAATTATTGAATGAAAACGGCTACCCAAGAACAACCAATGTTCAAAAGTGCGATCGCACATTTAAAATATTGCAGATGCACACCCGGATCATCCGCCTAAATGAGAAGGGTATTGACACCACCTGAGTATAGATGGCGACGCTGAAATCTAAATCTTGATATAGACTGATCATGATTCCTAATCCTGATTCCTCTGTGTCACCTAAATTGAAATCGTTCCACACCATTCGACCGATTGGGGCGGCTGCCCTACAGGGTATTGCTTTTTGGGGAGAAAAATTGATTGCCATCGATGCCACGAGTGGCTATCTGTTGCAAATCAACCCCCAAACTGACGATACCAAAATTTTGAATTCCTCGCCGGATCTCGATTTTACCGATGCGACGGGTTTAGCCGTCGTGGGGGATACGCTGTGGTTGACGCGGAAAGAAAGTGTATACTATTGCCAACTCAACGGCGATCTTCAGCTTCAGCATTTCCTGACATTACCCTACACCGCCAATGGTGTTGCACTCAAGGACTCGACGGTCTATATCACCTGTCAAAAAATGGGGTATATTCTGATTTACAGTCGGGATACCGGGCAGGAGATTACCCGCTTATATGCCCCAGGAATTGGCATGGAGAACATTACGGTGCGGGATGAGGAACTTTGGCTCTCGGATCAGGAAGAACAGACTGTGTATTGTCTCGATCGCGCCACCGGAAACATTATCTTCAGCGTCTTGACTCCTTTTGAGAATCCCACGGGTTTAACCTTCTACCGAAACCCGCAAACAAATCAGGAGATTCTCTATGTCGCCTATGCAAGCGAAGAACCCTACATCCGCGATAATCCTAACGCTCAACCCAACCACGAACTACAGTATCGCGATCGCACGTTTATTCATCCCCTGTCTTTTCACTACAATGCCGAGGAACGCTATGCTCTCTCTAATGGCTATTTAATTGAAATGTCTTATGTGGAGGAACTGTCCCCCCTAGACGACGTAGCCATTCAGGACGTAGAATGGCGCATCGCCTTACCCTCAGAAACCCCACGCCAAAAAATCCGCGCCATTGAAGCCGTTGGGATTCCCTTCACCGAAGAAATCCAAGGCAATCAG
The DNA here is from genome assembly GCF_000155555.1 of Coleofasciculus chthonoplastes PCC 7420. Lineage (GTDB taxonomy): Bacteria > Cyanobacteriota > Cyanobacteriia > Cyanobacteriales > Coleofasciculaceae > Coleofasciculus > Coleofasciculus chthonoplastes_A. The sequence goes on along the minus strand of NZ_DS989846.1, from coordinate 306,812 downwards.
CGGGTAGCGGTGTTTAAATTTGATCACCTCGCCCCCGGAGAACGTCATTTATTTGGCTGGAAGGCGCTTCTAGAAGTCTGGAGTATCAAATATCGGATTACGCCCAGAGATTTAGAAAATACGCCAGAATTGCCACTTGAATACAAATCCCGCTATTTGGTAGATGATGACGAGTTAGCCATGGATACCGAAATCATCCGCCGCGCCGCCCTTGACGCTGCGGGTCGAGAAACAAATTTATTGCGACAAATGTATAGTATTCGCAATTACGTCTATGACCAACTCGCTTACGGAATCAAGCCCCATATCGATACCCCCGATGTGGTGTTAGCGCGAGGAATTGGTTCCTGTGGGGAGTATCTCGGCGTCTTATTAGCCCTATCCCGTCTCAGTGGAATTGCCTGTCGTACCGTTGGTCGTTACAAATGTCCCGCCCATCCCGATCAACGAGACATTCCCTTACAACCTGATTTTAATCATGTTTGGATGGAATTTTACTTACCAGGATTTGGTTGGGTTCCCATGGAATCTAATCCAGATGACACCCGCGAAGGTGGACCTTATCCGACTCGATTTTTTATGGGATTGGCTTGGTATCATGTAGAAATTGGTAAAGGAATTACATTTGAAACCCTGACCAGTAAAGGTGTTCCAGTTAACAAGGAAGAGGTTTCGATTGGGGATCTAGCGATTAATCATGTCCGGTTCAAAATTCTCGAAGAATTACAACCTCCGGGGGAATAGTTTTTCCGAATGTAGGGGCGGGTTTCACTATTATCGTTTTGGGTTCATCCAAATGTAACTAAACCCGCCCCGACTGAACCTTCGCTGCACTCAAGGACATGGTTTTGATACCCTGTTTTTCTACAAATGACAAATGACAAATGACAAATGACGAATATGAACGTTATTCCAGCTATTGATTTACTCGACGGTCGCTGTGTACGGTTATACCAAGGCGACTACGCGCGATCGCAAGTTTATAGTGAAAACCCGGTGGAGGTGGCGAAACAATGGGTAGACCAAGGGGCGAGTCGGTTACATCTGGTGGATCTAGATGGGGCGAAAGCGGGACACCCTGTTAATACCAAGACCATCGAAGCCATTGTCCAAGCGGTATCGGTTCCCGTAGAAGTTGGGGGCGGATTGCGCGACAAGGAAGGAGTTAGTCAACTGCTTTCTGTTGGGGTTCAGTATGCGATTCTGGGAACAGCGGCGGTTGAAGATCATCCCTTAGTCGAACACCTGTGTTCTGAATTTCCCGATCGCATTATTGTTGGTATCGATGCGCGAAATGGTCAGGTAGCCACACGGGGATGGTTGGAAACCTCAGAAATTACCGCCACTCAATTGGCACAGCAAATGGCTAATTTGGGTGTATCGGCAATTATTTATACAGACATTCACCGGGATGGTACACTCACTGGACCCAATCGCGACGCCTTGCGAGAATTAGCCAGCCATGTCTCGATTCCGGTGATTGCGTCTGGGGGTGTCAGTTCGATTACAGACTTATTAAGTTTACTGGCGTTGGAACCCCTAGGCGTGATTGGTGCGATCGTGGGTCGCGCCCTGTATACGGGCGATGTTTCCCTCAAAGAAGCCATTCAAGCCGTGGGACAAGGACGCCTTCAGGATATTCCCCCCGACTTGGGATCGTCTTCATTGGCTTGAAGGGAACAGGGAACCAGGAACGGGGAATCGGGAACTAAGCGTAAAGGTGGCGGTTACTAGGGCAAATAGGAAACAATAGATCAGGAGAAACCATTTTTTCCTAACTGAACCCTGACTCCTCAATAAATGATCCCAGATGTCTGCCAAAGTTATCCTTACAGTCATCACAGGAAGTCTCAAAGGTGAGAACTTTGAATTTTGCGATCGCACGACTTGTATTCTAGGTCGCGCCAAAGATTGCAATCCCCGACTCCCTAATGATCGGTATCACAAGACTATCTCGCGCTATCACTGTTTGCTGGATATCAATCCTCCTGATATCCGTATTCGTGACTTCGGTAGTCTCCACGGCACTTATGTTAATGGTAAAATTATTGGCAAACGCCATCGATATCAAACGCCAACCGAAGGGGCTAGGATACAGTTTCCAGAGTACGACTTAAAGAATGGCGACGAAATCAAGCTTCGCCATACCCGACTGCGCGTCAAAATTGAAGGGGTAAACCACAGTGACGTGAACTCCTCTGAATCACAGACAATTGGTGTTGATCCCAGTGAGAAACCTCTCTTACCCCGTGAAAGTGGGTTAAAAAGCGCTTCAACGACTCTAGGGTGTGACTCTTATCTACCTAAGATTCGTGGCTACACAACGCTGAAACGATTAGGTCAAGGGGGATTAGGAACCGTCTATTTAGCCCATCATGACCGAACTGAGGAATTAGTCGCCCTCAAAATCATGCGATCGCACAACAGGCGTCCCAGTGATGCGATCAGGCAATTCCTGATGGAGGTTGACAAAACCAAAGCCTTACAACACCCTAATATCGTTAAACTCCGGGAACTTGGTTACGACCAGGATTCCTTTTTTTTTACCATGGATTATTGTAATGGTGGCAGTGTTCTGGATTTAATGCAGCAACGCGGCGGCAAATTGTCGGTCAATGAAGCGATGTCGATTACACTGCAAGTCTTGGATGGGTTAGACTATGCCCACACTATCCAGAGTCCTGATAATAGTAACATTAAAGTGCAGGGATTAATACACCGGGATCTGAAACCGCGAAATATCTTTCTTGCCAATCTGGGATTAGGGCGTCTTGCCAAAGTTGCTGATTATGGATTGGCTAAGGCGTTTGATTTGGCAGGATTGAGTGGGTTGTCTCGCAGTGGTCAATATGCGGGGAGTCCGGCTTTTATGCCTCGACAACAAGTTCTTGATTTTAAATATAGTAAACCCGATGTTGATGTTTGGGCAATAGCGGCGTGTTTGTACTATATGTTAACGGGTAGATTACCTCGTGATTTTGGCAATCAAGACCCATTCTGGGTTGTCTTGCAAACTAAGCCTATACCTATTCGCCAACGAGATGCTGAAATTCCCAAGGGACTAGCGGAGGTGATTGATTTGGCGCTTACTGATCACCCTCGGATCTATTTTAAGAGTGCTGCTAGTTTTAAACGGGCTTTGGAAGGTGAATTATAAGTTATTAGGTGGATTTTTAATTAAGTGGGTTTGATACAAGTTATGTTTTTTTAACGCAGAGGTACGCAGAGGGGAACGCAGAGGTACGCAGAGGGGGTTGGCTGATGGGGGTGAAAGGTTTGTTGGATTTCTTGTCCGGTGGAATACTCATATTGGGGTGAAGATAAGTTTATGAGTCAGTGGAAATCGGGACAACTGCTTAAAGGGGGTAAATATAGTATTGAGCAACTGTTGGGCTGTGGTGGTTTTGGTGTAACTTATCGGGCAAAAGAGTCAGTATCCGGAAAATTAGTCGCGATAAAAACGTTGAATCTTTACCAGCAGTTTAAGCCTAATTTTAGCCAAATCCAGGAAAAGTTTTTGAATGAGGCTCTCTGTTTAGCCCGATGTCACCATCCCCACATTGTTGAGGTTTATCCTCAATTGTTTCAAGAGGATGGCGTATGGTGCATGGTGATGGACTATGTTGAGGGGCAAGATTTAGCCTCCTATTGTCAGAGTCAGGGGCGGTTATCAGAAGCGGAAGCTTTAGAGATCATTAAGCAGGTGGGAGAAGCCCTGATTTATGTGCATCAGCAAGGATTTTTACATCGAGATATTAAACCTAAAAATATTTTACTGCGTCAGGATAGTTTATCAGTGGTTTTAATTGATTTTGGTCTTGCCCGTGAGTTTATTCCGGGTGAAGAACAAAGTCTAACGAATTGGGGAACTGAATGTTTTGCCCCGATTGAACAGTATGAACGACGGGGGAATTTTGGCGCGTATACGGATGTTTATGCTTTGGCGGCTACTCTCTATTTTGTCCTGACTGGAGAGTTGCCTTATTCGGCGACGATTCGCCAACAAGGAAATATTCCCTTAGTACCACCGAAACATCATAATCCTCAAATTAGCGATCGCGTCAACAATGCAATTCTGAAAGGGATGGAACTTGAACCGCAAAATCGTCCGCAAACGGTGCAGGAATGGCTGATGCTGCTATCGTCTCCTCAATTATCGGTGTTTGAGTTTGAGGTGATTACCGTAGATGCGAAAGGAGAAATAATTAATCGTTGTTACCAGGATGCCCAGTATTTTGTTGAAGCGTTAGATGATGAGATTAGTCTAGAAATGATTGCGATTCCAGGGGGTGAATTCCTGATGGGTTCTCCAGAGACAGAAGCAGAGCGTCGAGATACGGAAAATTTCCAACATTCCGTTAAGTTGTCATCATTTTATCTGGGTAAGTATCCCATCACTCAAGCCCAATGGCAATTTGTTACCACGTTACCCGAAGTGAATCAATCGCTCAATCCTAATCCATCCAGTTTGAAAGGAAAAAATCGACCGGTTGAGCAAATTTATTGGAATGATGCAGTAGAATTCTGTGCCAGATTATCCCAGAAAACGGGACGAATGTATCGCTTACCCAGTGAGGCAGAATGGGAATATGCTTGTCGGGCTGGCACAACAACACCTTTTTATTTCGGTGAAACGATTACCCCAGAATTAGCGAATTTTAACGGCAGTTTCACCTATGCGGATGCGCCAAAAAGTATTTATCATCGTCAATCAACAGATGTGGGTAGTTTTCCACCCAATGCATTTGGATTATACGATATGCATGGGAATGTTTGGGAATGGTGTGCTGACTTGTGGCACAGTAATTACAGAGGTGCGCCCTCAGATGGTAGAGTATGGAATAGTGCGGAGAATAATCAATTTGGTTTTATGTCGCGCTTTCGGGTTTTACGTGGTGGTTCTTGGGTTAGTCGCCCTAAACAATGCCGTTGTGCTTCTCGTCTGAATGGAAATCTTGATGATTGGTCTTTGTTTAATTTCGGTTTACGTGTGGTGTGTTGATAACCAAGATATGTTTTCAACCTCTGCAAATATCGCTCTTATGTCACTTTTGGAATTGCAAAGGCTGAAACCCTGACAATCAGAGAGTTTGACAATTCCGCTCTATTTCATAAGTTTCTATCAGTTTCTCAATGCCCAAATGATTGAGAGTGACGCTACTTTTAAACGGGCGTTGGAAAGCGAATGATGACTGATGTAGAAACTGGGAAACATTAAGTGAAATGAGAGCGCGATCGCCAAGGAAGCAGTAGGATAAACCAACAGGATATTAAACCCAGCCCCTGACTTCTACATCAGTTAAAATTTTACCCAACTTCAGACATTCGCTTTTCGTCGCTTGTAAAAGATGTTTCATCATCACAGGTTCACCCGCATCTGCCGCAATAAACGCCGCATTTAAGGCAATATTGCGAATATTTCCCCCCGCCATATTCAGTTTACCTAACTTTTGCATATCTAACTTCTTTGTCGGCGTCTCTTTTGGGAAAATTCGCTGCCAAATCTCGGTTCGCTCTGGGGCGTTGGGAAAGGGAAACTTCACCGAAAAATTAATCCGACGCATAAAGGCTTGATCTAAGGCGTCGAGCAGATTTGTCGTCAAAATCGCTAATCCTTGATAGGCTTCCATCCGTTGCAATAAGTAACTCACTTCCACATTCGCATGGCGGTCATGAGAATCTTTCACTTGCGTTCGTTTGCCAAACAACGCATCGGCTTCATCAAAGAGTAAAATTGCCCCACTGGTTTCCGCTGCATCAAAGATTCGCCGCAGATTCTTCTCCGTTTCCCCAATATATTTACTCACCACTGCACTCAAATCAATTCGATAAAGGTCAAGGCGTAACTCCTTTGCCAATACGTCCGCCGCCATGGTTTTCCCGGTGCCACTGGGTCCGGAAAAAAGAGCGCTAATCCCTAAACCGCGTCCTCCTTTTCCCGCAAATCCCCACTCATGATAAACTTTTGCTCGTTGGCGCACATGAGTTGAAATTTCATGTAATGTAGCTTTTTCCCGTTCGGGTAAAATCAACTCCTCCCAAGTCGCTACAGCATCAATCCGTTGCGCCAAATCATCTAAACGAGGACGTGCTTGAACTTTACAGAAATCCCATAAATGAGTTTGCAAGGGAGATAAGGGATTTTCTATTTTAGGTTGAGTCTTTTGAGTTTTCGATGAGCGACGACGGGTTGAGGATGAAGCTGTTTTGGCTGGTTCTTTATCGGTTTGTTTGTCTTCCTGTGGTTGATCCGGTGATGTAGACGTATAGTCACTACTATTCAGCGATAAACAGGCGGCTTGAATCGCGGCGGCGTTGAGATTAAATTGGGAAACGATGGTATCAAGTTGTCCATTCAGTTCTGTTGTCAGTGAACCGAGATGGAATTTCCAGATATCTCGTTGTTCAGCATGACTCAGTTGACCCACCTCTAAGGTAATCATCGGGCGTTGATGTTGCGGTTGTCGTTCCTGGGTGCTGAAAATTAACGGCACTTTTAATTGTTCAACAAACTCGGCAATTGCCCACTCTCGCCGAGGATCACCTTGAGTCATCTCATCAGCATTCAGGAACAAGAAACTGTGGTTTAATAAAGTTTCCCGCAAACAGCGTTGCATCAACTGATACAGTTCATTCGGATTAAAGGGAATAACAGAGGCTGATATCATCTGAAGATTCCAGCCTACTGCGCTACAGGCGATAGTAGCAATGGATTGCTTTGCTCCTATATCTGAACCACATAACTGGACAACGGGATCGTCAAAATTTGCCAGTGGTTTAGACCAAGTGGCGATAAGTTTGTCAGCAATTTGTTGATACGAAGGGGGAAGAGGAGTGGAAGATGAAGGCGGTACAGGTAAAAGGATACCTGCCAAGTCTTTATCTGTGCAAGGTTCACTCAACAGATAACAGAGAATGCGCTGATTAATGCGTAGAGGTGATTGAGTAAAGAATAATCCTTCCACCCTTTCAATCAGTTCCCACTGGTGTAAGGGAGATTGGGAGGAAAGAATGCTCAGATCAGACTGGTGAAACGTAGATAAGGCTAAATTCAGCGTCGGATAATTTTGTTTAGGATTGCCGTTAATTTTGGCACATAAGACTTCAAACTCACTATCCAACTCCATGCCAACACATAATAAGAGGATATAGCGATCAAATTGGGAGAGGTTAAATAAAGCGCAGAGTTTATCTAAGGCTGGCGGTGCATAGTCGAGAATGGCTGCGGCATCTGGGGATAATGTCGTTTCCAATTTGGCTAAGTTGGGCTGATTTTGCTGGTAAGCGAGGTAATCTTCCAAAACCTGTCGGACTTGATTAACGGCTATCTGTAGATAGTGAAAGTTGGCTTGATACCAGGTGATTGGTGTGGGAATATCCATATAGGTTTATATGTTTTAATGGTGTTAAAGTTTATCGTTGGTTTAGAGCGTGAAAACGGGTAATAATCAAATAGGTTGGGAAGAGCGATTCCCTCCGGGATAGCTATAGCTCTTCGGGCATGGCTACGCTAACGCTTACCGCCAAACTCAACAGTCTCTCCCCTTGCTCCCGTTTTCTGGTTCTTATGTTAAAACATATTTCCGGTTGAATTCGGTTTAGACAAAATAGTTTATAATTTAGCCAACATCTCAAGACCTCTTGGGTCAAGCCGCTTGCCGCTGTTTTCTGGGAATGGACAGGCATTGGCTGATCAGACCATCACCCAGAATTCTTGAGGAAATCGGCTCCAATCATTCATCACATTATCGGGCAACTGAGGCGGCATCATGGAGTATAAACCCGTACAAAAGAAAAATTCGTCCTGGACTCCAACCCCAGTACAGAAAAAGGGTAAAAGCCTCGGTAAAATGGGACATTTTTCGATTCAACCCAAGTCAAACCCGTCATCTGCCCCATCTCAAGAAATCGGGGAGTATTCCAGAGCATCAGCCGATAGACTCGCCGCCAATGTAATGCGAGGAATCCAAGCTAAGGAACAGGAACAAGCGGAAGGGTCAACCCTTCGGCTCCGCTCAGGGTCAACGTTACAGCGTAAATCTGAATCACCCTGGGCACCAACGTTTGATCCACCCCTACCCTTACCACAAAGCCCAGCTTCCCAATTAAAAGGTGCTTTTGCCCCAGTATCACAGAACCCGATTCAACGCCAATGTGCTGATTGTGCCAAAGAAGAGAAGGAACAGGCGGGGGAAGCTGGGAAAGACTTAAAGGAAATTGGCATTCAAACCAAGTTGACGGTAGGAGCGCCAGGAGATGCTTATGAACAAGAAGCTGACCGAGTAGCGTCTCAGGTAATGTTAATGTCAGCGCCTCCTGATAGTTCAGCATCCGTTCAGCGTCAATTAGACACCAATCACCCCCATCACCCCCATCAGATATGGAAACGAGCGCAGTCAATTACACCTGTGGTGCAGAGGCAAATTGATCCGCGTGTGCAAATGCGCCAGATGATACAACGAGCGCATCAAATAGATGGAAATCAAGCCTCTGGGGATTTAGAGAGTCGTTTGAATGCGTCTAAGGGTGGGGGTTCTCCGTTATCCGAGAACGTGAGAGGATTTATGGAGCCGCGCTTTGGGGCGGATTTTAGTGGGGTGCGGGTGCATACGGGTGGTGAAGCGGTGCAGATGAATCAGGAGTTGGGCGCACAGGCGTTTACTCATGGGAGTGATGTTTATTTTGGGGAAGGGAAAGAGCCGGGGAATAATGGGTTGACGGCGCATGAGTTGACTCATGTTGTTCAGCAAACGGGTGCTGTTCAACTCAAGTCCCCTGGGAGACAGCTCAGCTCTAGCCTATCAGGAAACTTTATCTCAGAGTCGATGATTCAATGTGATTTCTGGGAAAGCTTGGGACGTGGCTGGAATATGTATTGGAGGCTTAACGATGAGGGTGCTTCTTTGGCAAGGACTCTCATGGAATGGCGTATGACTGGCTTCGGTATGACATATGAGCCAGTAGTGCAGTGGAGTACATTTATGACAGACCGCCCAGAAATTCAGCGAGCAATGGCTAAGAAATTTAAACAGCTCGCTGTTGGGTTTGCTGCAACGGGTGGCAGTGGAACATTTAATGACAGCGTCACGGGTGTTAAACTCAATGAACTAGAATCGATGCGTTTGACTCTTCATGGATGCCATCGTATTGAAATGAGTGGTAACTATGAAGTGAGTGATGAGGGTGGTAACAAAATTGTTCGTTTTACAAACGTTCATTTTATTTGGATAGACAGAGCTGATCTTCATCCTGGAACGGGAACAGAATTAAGTTCAGGGGAGGTAGTTGATGATCGGGAGTTTACAGGTGCTGGCTGGGATTACGATATTAGGATTCATTTCTTTATGCCTAGGACTTCTACTTGGCGGGTGTCAGGTAGAACAGCAAGACATGAACGTGGCTGGCCACCAGTCACGGGTGCCCCAGCCGCAGGATTTAGAGGTTAAACGTACAGTGAATAACTCTATCTCAAATAATGAGAGTTGGGATTACCAAGTTCAATCTAGACTGCCCAATTCCGACGTTATCTTATTTCGTAGTCGAAATACCAATCAAGGGGTATTTGATGAGTCAGAGATGCAGCTAGTATGGCAACGAGCGAACAAGATCCCTCTCATATATCTGGTTGGAAGTGGACATGCTAGCTATAGGCAAGTAGAGATCCGCATCCGTGACGATAGTCAGGCCGTGTGGGTGATCGCTTTAGATCAGAGGTTAAAAAATTCGCAACCAATCGCAAGCCTGGATTTAGTTTCGGGAGAATTTCAGTCCGAGGCAGTTTTTCGCTTTCCACCTCCAGAAACTGCCTGGTCAACAATTCATCAAAAAGAAGGCGTATTGATACAAGAACAACTAACATGGTCACAAGATAAAAGCAGTGGTGTACAACATCTCTATGATCATGAGCGTGGGCTTGTTTGGGAGTACTCTGATCGTGAAACATGGATTCTCAAATCTGGTTCGCCTATGGCAAAAAATCATCCATATCCAAATTTGCCCTATAGAATGCAAGCACCAGAATGGGTAAAGTGAGATCGGCTGATCTTGTCGGGTGGGTAAATTACGTTAATTGAACAATTTCACCAAAAATTATATCCATTTGCCCACCCTACTCCCCTACTTTATCTTCTAAGTCTCGAAAATCCGGAACTTGTGGTAAATTCCCCCGACAACAACACGCCCAATCTACTTGATACCTACCTGCTTTCACCCATTTGTCAAAACTGGAATATGTCCACAAATGGGGACAAGTCACCAAACCATGCTTAACCGAATTGTAGTGAATATAATCTAAATGCTTGTTTAAATCATCCTCGTCACGAATCGTATGTTCCCAAAACCGACGTTGCCAAACATCACTTTCTCGGTGCTTACGACGAGAAGCCGAAATCTCGACAGAAAATGCAGATTTCCTTTGTAAAGAGCGCGTAAATAACACCTTCAATCGAGACACACGCTGAGAATAATCAGAATCATTGGGTGGTAACGTCCAGAGAAAATGAAGATGATCCGGTAAAACAACGGCGGCGGTGATGTCAAAGGGTTTTTCTTGACGCATTTTCGCGATCGCCTTCCGTAACCAAGATATATTTTCAACCTCTGAAAATAGAGGAATACGGCGATAAGTGACCAAGGTTAGAAAAAATACTCCTCCTGGCACATAAGAACGACGATAGTGTGACATAACATTGTAAAAAAGAATTAACGCCAAGTGCGATCGCCTAATATAGTAGGGTGGGACCCATTATGTTAATTTAACGATTCCATCATAAATTATATCCATTTGCCCACCCTACCCCTCCTGTTTTTTTGGTTGGATGGAATTAAAGAATGGGATAGTGAGGTGGTAGGTAAAAGACGCATCAGGCGATCGCGTTGCACCGTTAGTGCGATCGCCTAATATTGCAGGGTGGGCAAATTATATTGATTTAACGACTTCACTAGAAATTATATCCATTTGATCACCCGACTCGCTTCTAGTTGAAAGATTGACCATCTTCACCCTTTTACTTTAATATGTAAATATGAAGCGATTAATTTTTGAGTGGGATAACGAAAAGAATAGAATCAATCAAGAAAAGCATAAAGTTTCGTTTGAAGAAGCAAAATCTGTTTTCTACGATGATAACGCTATACAGTTTTGGGATGAAGAGCATTCTGACATAGAAGACCGTTTCTTACTTCTTGGCAGAAGCTATCGAATGCGAATATTACTCATCGTTCATTGTTACCGAGAACAAGAATCAGTAATTAGAATAATTTCGGCTCGAAAAGCCACTAAAAACGAAAGTAAATTTTATCGAGGATAAAACCATGCAAAAAGAATATGACCTTGCCAAAATGAAAAGTAGACCCAATCCTTTTGCCCAAACATTAAAACAACAAGTAACTTTACCTTTGGGGATAGAAGTTATAGAATATTTTGAGGAAATGGCACAAGAAAAAGGAATTACTTGGCAAGAATTAATTAATTTATACCTTGAAGATTGTGTTGCCAGCAAACGCGAACTATCTTTTGATATCTCGTAAGCTGTTCGGCATTTAAACCTTAATATCAATAATGACGCAATCCTTGTAGTGCGAGCTAGAAAGCTCGCTACTAATACCCAATTTAAATGCATGACAGCTTAGTGCGATCTCGCTGATTTTCTCTTTCTGATTGACTATAATCTGTATAACTACTCAACATTGTTGAAGCAATTTGCTTGGGATAAGTAAATCATCAGGCAACTGAAGCGGCATCATGGAGTATAAACCCGTACAAAAGAAAAATTCATCCTGGACTCCAACCACGTTACAGAAAAAGGGTAAGAGTCCTGGTAAATTGGGACATTTTTCGATTCAACCCAAGCCACACCAGAAATCTGCCCCATCCCAAGAAATAGGGGAATACTCCAGAGCCTCAGCCGATAGACTCACCGCGAATGTGATGCGAGGAATCCAAGCTAAAGAACAGGAGCAAGCCGAAGGGTCAACCCTTCGGCTCCACTCAGGGTCAACGCTACAACGTAAATCTGAATCACCCTGGGCACCAACGTTTGATCCACCCCCACCCTTACCACAAAGCCCAGCTTCCCAATTAAAAGGCGCTTTTGCCCCAGTATCACAGAACCTGATTCAACGACAATGTGCTGATTGTGCCAACCAAGAGAAGGAACAGGCGGGAGAAGCTGGGAAAGACTTAGAGGAAATTGGCATTCAAACCAAGTTGACGGTTGGAGCGCCAGGAGATACTTACGAACAAGAAGCTGACCGAGTAGCGTCTCAGGTAATGTTAATGTCAGCCCCTGCTGATAGTTCAGCGTCCGTTCAGCGTCAATTAGACACCAATCACCCCCATCACCCCCATCAGATATGGAAACGAGCGCAGTCAATTACACCTGTGGTGCAAACGCAAATTGATCCGCGTGTGCAGATGCGCCAGATGATACAACGGGCGAATCAAATAGATGGAAATCAAGCATCTGGGGATTTAGAGAGTCGTTTGAATGCGTCTAAGGGTGGAGGTTCTCCGTTATCAGAGGGCGTGAGAGGGTTTATGGAGCCGCGCTTTGGGGCGGATTTTAGTGGGGTGCGGGTGCATACGGGTGGTGAAGCGGTGCAGATGAATCGGGAGTTGGGCGCTCAGGCGTTTACCCATGGAAGTGATGTTTATTTTGGGGAAGGGACATCTCCGGGGAATAATGAGTTGACGGCGCATGAGCTGACTCATGTTGTCCAGCAGGTAGCTGCACCCGACATTCAAAACCGATCTGCGAATGAAAGCGGTGAGACACACACCCAGAGCAGCGAAGTGCAGATGGTGATGGCTAGTCACGTAGTACAGTTTTGGCCTGGTGATGGTATGTTGCCCCCGGGAGACTGTGGCTGGGCGACATATGTCGGTCTGCGGGGAGCGGTCGAGACAGCAAAAGCGATTGTGAGTACCCTCGGTGCTTGCTCCGCAGGTGACAACTGTCTCACTCTTGCAACCAAGATCGCCGCTATCACTGCGGAGATCGCTGCGCGTCTGGCGCTGGACACTACCTGCTTTAGGGGCGGAGACACCGGCCATCGCCAGCAAGTGCAAGATAAGATCAACATGGTGAACCGCTGCTACCGATTCTTCACGGATTCTAACTGCCCGCAAGAGTTGATCGAAGCGATGGAAGCAGTCGTCGAACGCGCTCGAGAGGTCGTCGCGGCGGCAGCCATGGCAGTGCTAGTTATCGCGGCAGTGGTTGCACTCATCGCAGCGATTATCGTACTAGTGAAAGCCATCATTGCGGCAGCCGGAGCAACCGCCGTCGCAGCAAGCGCCGCCGCAGTGATGGCGGTACTTTTGCTGATCCTCGACCAGATCTCGCCCGAGAACCCGACAACCACGTAATGATATGCAAATCCCTCCAGACAAGAACCTCAAAGAGCGCTTTTTCAATGCCTTCGCCTCGCGCCCCCGACCCCTGGCTAGTCAGATCTTGCGATCAGCGGTGAACTACGACGGCGATCGCCTGCGCGAACTCTTGGCTACGAATACGTCAACGGAACTCTCGGTGTACGATCTCCGAACCGAGGTCGAAGGCAACCTCTGGATGCTCGCTCCGGAGGCATTCCGGTACTTCCTACCAGCCTTCCTGTACGCTTCCCTGGAGTCATATCCATCTCTCAGCATTTTCGTCTCCGAACTCGTAGGCGCACTTACCGAACCCTCTCGTACAGACGTCGTAGAGGCGCTTGATCGAGCTACTAGGCTCCCGTCCGGTCTCGGTTTGCCGGACGACATGACCGAGCTACTCCGTAAGCAGCAGCTCGAATGGTTCGATTCCGGTACTCCACTAGCCATTTTCCACGAGCGCTTCGACAGCCTGACCCCCGCCGAAGGTGGCGCGATTCTCGACTTCTTTGTCGCCCTCCAAGAAGCCCACGGCGCGGATTTTCCGTTCGGAGAGCTGGAGATCGCTGTTGATCGGTACTGGGTTCGCTATCGAGCATTCATGGATAACTGACCTAATGCTGTCCGCAAAGATCTGCGGAATGTAGGTTGTACTCTCCGATAGGTGCAAAAGCTGGTTTTTTACTCAGGTCAGCCTACTGCTATTACTTTTGAGTTCATCCGGCTCTGTTCAATTAGCGATCGCGTTACCAATGCTAGTGCGATCGCATAATTAATATAGTAGGGTGGGCAAATTATGTTAATTGAATGATTTCACCAGAAATTATATCCATTTGCCCACCCTACCCCTTAACTCTTTACCCAAATCACCAAATCTTTGCCATCAGCAATCTGAAACCGGGTAACTCTGGCTCACCACTAACCTGCTCCGGATTTTCCAAGATTTGAACCTCTTGATTCGGGCGATAGACATAAACCGTGCGATTTTTGCGGTCAATCAACCAGCCTAGAGATACACCATTCTCTATGTATTCCTGCATCTTCGTTTTCAAACTACTTAAAGTATCACTCGCCGAGCGTAACTCAATCACACGCATCCGGACAAATCGGCGCAAAGGATGCTTTTTCCTCCTCAGTCAGAGCATTCCACCGTTCTGTTTTAATCCAAGACGCATCAGGCGTTCGCGAAGCGTCTCCGTAGGAGAATCGCGTGGCACCCTTAGAAAGGGTAAATCCTGCACTGGAGTCAAAACCCAAACCTGTACCATCAAGTTCCGCCCAGATACCAAGCTGTACAGCCAGATTAAAATTGCGGTTTCCGGTATCTGAAAAAGCAGGTGGCATAATCACAACATCTCCAGCCGCAGTACGTTCGATACGCAAGTCTCGATTCGCTTGGCAAAAAGCATAGAACTCCTCGCGAGTCATGGGCGCGATCGCGGGTAGCGAAATCCTTAAGGGAGTGGTTTCAGTTTGGATGAGTAGAGTTGTGGTCACAGCAATATTCTCTTCCGCCAAGACGCGCACCTTCCATAATGGGTGGAGATGTTCTGTATCAAATGCAATTACAGTTCATATTTCTTCCGCATCTCTTCCATACTAATACCCTTTCCTTCCCTCAAACTGCTTCGAGCCTTATCTATTCGCTTAAGGAACTAATGATATCGTATTTTACGGTAACTTGACTCAATCAATTGCTCATAGATATTTAAATAAGCCATCGCAGATCTTGTAGGGTGGGTAAATGGACATAATTTTTGGTGAAATTGTCAAATGATCATAATTTGCCCACCCTACCCGCGTCTCTAGTACAAGCTTACCCTGATCCCCTATCGCAGTAAATCAGCTACGATCAATAGAATAGTGTTTGTGCGATCGCAGATGCCCTCAACCTCTTAATCAAACCCCTGCAACTCATGCCCTCCGTGGACACAAAAACCCGTGAACAGATTGTAAAGAGAGTGCTAACCGCCCGTAAAAATAGGGCTGAGTTTTTGCTCCAGATGAAAAAACTCCAGCAGCAAGGCTGGCAAGCAGCACGCCAAGCGGCTGCTACCCTGAAGGAGGAATTTGGCGCAAATCGTGTTGTTTTATTTGGTTCAATGCTTGATCACCAGCACATGACCTGGCATTCTGATATCGACCTTGCCGTTTGGGGAATTGAAACAAACCATTACTTGCGGGCTGGGGCAGTTGCTGAAAGAGGACACCATTTCTCCATTGACCTGATAGATGCTGAATCATCACCCCCCCATATCCAAGCAGCCATTCAGCAAGGAATCGAACTGTGACGATGACTATGTTGGTTCAGCGCATTGAGCAGGAATTAGCACAAGTTCAAGAAGCAGTCACTCAAACTCAACGACTGATCAACAAACTTCCCCAAACTCAAGATGATGATATGCAAAACGCACTCATCGCGGCTATTGCGCTGAATATGCAAAGCTATTATACGGGAGCAGAGCGTATCTTCTATGAAATTGCTAAAGAGATAGATGGAGACGTGCCAACAGGTGCAGATTGGCATCGGCAAGTATTGGAACAACTGTCTGTAGAGATCCCGACGGTTCGCCAAGCTGTACTTTCAGAGACAACATTAATTGACTTGGACGAATTCCGACGCTTTCGCCACGTTGTCAGAAGTAACTATGCTCATAATCCCAATCCTGATCTAGTCGTGCAATTATCAGAAAAATTAGCGATTTGTAGCCAGAAGTTGATGCAAGATATTCAGGTTTTTATGAGAGGTATGGGGCTAGGCTGAACTAGCTTGCGATCGCGTCTCTATAACCAGCTTACCCCATCTATGAAATCAGCAATGGGGAGTCTGTCTTAGTCAGAATTTCCCAAGTGACAAAAGAGAGCTAGAGTTACAACATTATAGTTCACCAGGGGAAGCGATCGCGCTGATTTTCCCTTGATGATTGACTATAATTGTATAACTCCTCAGCATTATTAAAGCAATTGGCTTGGGATCAGTAAATCATTGGGTAACTGAAGCGGCATCATGGAGTATAAACCCGTACAAAAGAAAAATTCCTCCTGGACTCCAACCCCAGTACAGAAAAAGGGTAAAAGTCCGGGTAAAATGGGACATTCTTCGATTCAACCCAAGTCAAACCCATCATCTGCCCCATCCCAAGAAATTGGGGAATATAAGAGAGCATCAGCTGATAGACTCGCCGCCAATGTAATGCGAGGCATCCAAGCCAAGGAGCTTGAGCAAGCCGAATCTTCAACGTTACAGCGTAAATCTGAATCACCCTGGGCACTAACGTTTGATGCCCCCCCACCCTTACCACAAAGCCCAGCTTCCCAATTAAAAGGTGCTTTTGCCCCAGTATCACAGAACCCGATTCAACGCCAATGTGCTGATTGTGCCAAAGAAGAGAAGGAACAGGCGCCAGAAGCCGGGAAAGACTTAGAGGAAATTGGCATTCAAACCAAGTTGACGGTAGGAGCGCCAGGAGATCTCTACGAGCAAGAAGCTGACCGAGTAGCGTCTCAGGTAATGTCAATGTCAGCGCCTCCGGATAGTTCAGCATCCGTTCAGCGTCAATTAGACACCAATCACCCCCATCACCCCAAGCAGATATGGAAACGAGCGCAGTCAATTACACCTGTGGTGCAAACGCAAATTGATCCGCGTGTGCAGATGCGCCAGATGATACAACGGGCGCATCAAATAGATGGAAATCAAGCCTCTGGGGATTTAGAGAGTCGTTTGAATGCGTCTAAGGGTGGAGGTTCTCCGTTATCAGAGGGCGTGAGAGGGTTTATGGAGCCGCGCTTTGGGGCGGATTTTAGTGGGGGGCGGGTGCATACGGGTGGTGAAGCGGTGCAGATGAGCAAGGAGTTGGGCGCTCAGGCGTTTACTCATGGGAGTGATGTTTATTTTGGGGCGGGGAAGGAGCCGGGGAATAATGAGTTGACGGCGCATGAGTTGACTCATGTTGTGCAGCAGACAGGTGTTGTGCAGCGGCAGAATCAGAAACCTCAGAAACCGGCAATCAATTTAAAAGAAGTACCGATTCTGGAAGGGATAGCACCTAAGAGTGATGTATTGAGCCATCTGCAATCCTTGGGAGGAACTACTGGTCATGATTCCTCGGTTTACCGCAAGGAGATTCTTCAGTTTCAACGGGAAAATTCGGCTGATAAAATTGTAGCTTCTCAGCAACAGGTTTTGGAGGAACCAAAGGCTGTAGATATTCAGAAAAAAGATAACTCCCACACCCTGAGAAGGTGTATCTCTGGATGTACTCCCCAAACAACTTTTAAGAAGGGGGAAATACTGGGTGTCTCTTCTGGAAATACAGAGGGTTGGGTGGTTGGACTAATAGGAAATAATCAGCGGAGTTTTCCTGATGCATTGAAAGTTGAATATCAAGAACAAAAAGGGGAACGAGATTATTTTACTATTTTGGAAGGACCCTGGGAGGGAACAAAAGCAAGCCTGAAACCAGGATACCTTGGTTTGACAAATTGGGGAGGAGCCGTAGCGGTAACTTTTAATGAAAAAACTGGGATATTAGATTATGGTGGTGGCACTGCCAGAGCAACAATAGATACTAATCCCAACGATCCGAGTGCTCCTAAAATAGCCCTTGATAGAGAATATCCTCTTCGGCTTCCTGATCACCCTCATGCTGGGGGTGATAATTACGGAAATTATGCCAAAACGTGGTTTAGAATTGAAGGTGGACCCCAAGGAGATGAGTATTTACACCGTGGAGACGTTTCTTGGGGATGCGTAAGTGTTACAGATAACAGTTGGCCATCTATTTACAAACATCTAATTAACAAACGGAGTGGCACCCAACATATAGGAACAATTAAAAGAATCAACCACTAATAATGATGTTTTATATCAAAAAGTTTATGGTGAACCGAATCATTTTTTTGCTTTTATGCCAGGCTATTTTAGGTTTGCTATCTTGTAGCACTCAACGTCCGACAATCATATTGAGTACTTCTCCACAGGCAATGCAGGTATCAAATCATTCACAAATGCCAATCTCAGAGCCTTCCCAACTGTTTCCTATCAGTCAGAATGGTAAGTGGGGTTATATTAATTCTACGGGGCAAATTCTTATCAAGCCCAAATTTGATGAAACTGGTCAGTTCTCTGAAGAACTAGCAACCGTCAGAATAGGTGATAAGTGGAGTTATATCGATAAAACTGGACAAATTGTTATTGAATCTGATTTTGATTCTGCTTATAGCTTTTACGAAGGATTAGCTGCTGTAGATATTGATGGCAAGATGGGCTATATCAATAAGACGGGTAAATTAGTTATTCCTCCCCAGTTCGATTTAACATATAGGTTCTCTGAAGGGTTGGCTGCTGTAGATATTGATGGCAAAATGGGCTATATCAATAAGACGGGGCAAATAGTCATCAAGCCTCAGTTTAATGAGGCTAGGGAGTTTTCTAAAGGGCTAGCATTGGTGAGACTCGATAGGCGAGTAAGCTATATCAACAAAATTGGGCAGATAGTAATCAATCCATCTTCAAATTTGGTTAGGGAATTCTCTGAAGGATTAGCTGCTGTCAGAGTTGGAGACAAAGTAGGCTACATTGATACAACTGGTCGGATAGTTATTGAACCCCAATTTGATGAAGGTTATGACTTTTCTGAAGGACTTGCAGTCGTCGCAACTGGTATGATCTCTGCTGAGAGCAAACCACCAAACATGACTAATGTCAAATGGGGCTATATTGACAAAACTGGGAAAATGGTTATTGATCCACAGTTTAAGGAGCGACCTATTAATTTCTCTGAAGGGTTGGCAGCAGTAAAGATTGAGGATAAGTGGGGCTATATCAACAAAACTGGGCAGATAGTTATAGAACCCCAGTTTGATTGGGCTAGTATCTTCATCGAAGGGCTGGCATGGGTAAAGATTGGTGAAAAGCAAGGCTATATTGACAAAAAGGGAAAGTATGTCTGGAATCCCACAAACTGACGAATTATGCAATAGTTGAGGGCTCCATCACAGCCTCGATTGGTCGTAAATTTTGAGTAAATTGACATGAATTCTTTAAAATCATTATATCCAGAAATTAGAGAGGTTTTTCAAAACTCAATTCCCAATTTTTGGACAGAATTGAAGGTGGTACTAGCCAAATTGTTTGAAGAACCAATGATTCCAGAGGCGATATTACCATTAGCTTCCTGTCAAGCTGTTGATGGAGAAGCCAAAGAGGCTATTCATGTTTGTGCTGCACTTCTAGCTCTGGGTCTATGCCTACGCATTTTGGATGATTTGGAAGATCAAGATCGAGATGGACAGCTATGGAAGGAGGTCGGCGCCACTAGAGCTTGGAATTATGCTTCAGCTATTCATATTCTTTCCTTTGAAATCCTGAGCAAAGCATCTCTTGAACCCAAAATATTTCACAAAATTAATCAGTCCTATATTGATGCCTTTTTTCGTATATCAGTAGGTCAGGATAGAGAGCTAGTTGGAACTACTCGAACTGTTGAAGACTATTGGTTAACCGTAGAAATGAAAAGTGCTGGCTTTGTGGCTACAGCTTGTGCTACTGGTGCTATGGTGGGAACAGATAACCCTGAACTGATTCAATCTTGTGGTGTTTTTGGTCATCATCTGGGGCTTGCTCTACAAATTCTTAACGACATGGAATCCATTTGGCAACCTGATGGTATAACTGACTTAAAGCAGGGAAAAATTACTCTCCCTTTGCTCTATGGGTTGGAATCTCATCACTCAGAACGAGATGAGCTATTGTCCCTAGTGACAGACAATGAAATCGCTACTCATGCAGAACGAATCAAAGAAATATTAGACAAAATTGACACGAAAAGCTTCTTGATATGGGCAGCTTTAAAAGAACGGGAACAAGCCTTAGAAGCTATAAAAATTTGTCCCAATGCTGAAGGAAGAGAAGTTCTGGAATCCTATATAACTGGGATGTTTGGAGATATTGATTTATTACTGGAAAAACCAGAAGGTGACAAGACTTAACCCAAATCGCCAAATCTTTGCCATCAGCAACCTGAAACCGGATAACTCTGGATCACCACTAACCTGCTCTGGGTTTTCCAAGTGCGATCGCCCGATATTGTCGGGTGGGCAAATTACGTTAATTTAACAATTTCACCAAAAATTATATCCATATTGCCCACCCTACTCGCCGACTTTATCTTCTAACTCCCGAAAATCCGGAACTTGTGGTAAATTCGCACCACAATGACATCCCCAATCGACTTGATACCTACCAGCTTTCACCCATTTGTCAAAACTGGAATATGTCCACAAATGAGGACAAGACACCAAACCATGCTTAACCGGATTGTAATGAATATAATCTAAATGCTTGTTTAAATCATCCTCGTCACGAATCGTATGTTCCCAAAACCGACGTTGCCAAACATTACTTTCTCGGTGCTTTCGGCTCGAAAAGCCACTAAAAACGAAAGTAAATTTTATCGAGGATAAAACCATGCAAAAAGAATATGACCTTGACAAAATGAAAAGCAGACCCAATCCTTTTGCCCAAACATTAAAACAACAAGTAACTTTACCTTTGGGGATAGAAGTCATAGAATATTTTGAGGAAATGGCACAAGAAAAAGGAATGTCTTGGCAAGAATTAATTAATTTATACCTTGAAGATTGTGTTGCTAGTAAACGCGAACTATCTTTTGATATCTTGTAGTGCGATCGCCTGATATTGTCGGGTGGGCAAATTATGATAATTTAACGATTTCACCAGGACTTATATCCATTTGCCCACCCTACCCCTTGACATCGCGTGACACCATTAGGAAGGGTAAATCCTGCACTGGAGTCAAAACCCAGACCTGTACCATCAAGTTCCGCCCAAATACCAAGCTGTACAGCCAGATTAAAATTGCGGTTTCCAGTATCTGAAAAAGCAGATGGCAAAAGAGGGCTAGAGTCACAACATTATAGTTCAGCCGGGGAAGCGATCTCGCTGATTTTCCCTTGATAATTGACTATAATTGTATAACTCCTCAGCCTTATTAAAGCAATTGGCTTGGGATCAGTAAATCATTGGGTAACTGAAGCGGCATCATGGAGTATAAACCCGTACAAAAGAAAAATTCATCCTGGACTCCCACCCCAGTACAGAAAAAGGGTAAAAGTCCCGGTAAAATGGGACATTCTTCGATTCAACCCAAGTCAAACCCGTCATCTGCCCCATCCCCAGAAATCGGGGAATATTCCAGAGACTCGGCGGATAGACTTACCGCCAATGTAATGCGAGGAATCCAAGCTAAAAAACAGGAGGAAGCTGAAGGGTCAACCCTTCGGCTCCGCTCAGGGTCAACATTACAACCTAAATTTGAATCGCCCTGGGCACCAACGTTTGAGCCACCCCCACCCTTACCACAAAGCCCAGCTTCCCAATTAAAAGGTGCTTTTGCCCCAGTATCACAGAACCCGATTCAACGCCAATGTGCTGATTGTGCGAAGGAAGAGCAGGAACAGGCGGGAGAAGCCGGGAAAGATTTAGAGGAAATTGGCATTCAAACCAAGTTGACGGTTGGAGCGCCAGGAGATACTTACGAACAAGAAGCTGACCGAGTAGCGTCTCAGGTAATGTTAATGTCAGCGCCTCCGGATAGTTCAGCATCCGTTCAGCGTCAATTAGACACCAATCACCCCCATCACCCCCATCAGATATGGAAACGAGCGCAGTCAATTACACCTGTGGTGCAGAGGCAAATTGATCCGCGTGTGCAAATGCGCCAGATGATACAACGGGCGCATCAAATAGAGGGAAATCAAGCCTCTGGGGATTTAGAGAGTCGTTTGAATGCGTCTAAGGGTGGGGGTTCTCCGTTATCCGAGAACGTGAGAGGGTTTATGGAACCGCGCTTTGGGGCTGATTTTAGTGGGGTGCGCGTGCATACGGGTGGTGAAGCGGTGCAGATGAATCAGGAGTTGGGCGCTCAGGCGTTTACTCATGGGAGTGATGTTTATTTTGGGGATGGGAAATCACCGGGGAATAATGAGTTGACGGCCCATGAGTTGACTCATGTGGTGCAGCAAACGGGTGGAGTAACAACGAAACTGCAAAGACGACCATTGACCTCGTATGTTACACCCTTGCTTCAAAGGCAGAACACAGTGCAGTTGCGGCGTGCTTCTAACGACCCTGATGCAAGATTTGCTAGTGCAACCTCTTCAGAGTCGGGGTTAACTGTGCTTATAGGTGCTCAAGAACTTTATGCAGACCACAGTTTAGTTACCATTGCAAATGCGGCACTGGTCAATGTTGGCAAGCATGGATCTTTCATTCAACTTGATGATAGTTCAGGACAAATCCAACATGAGGGAAACACCCTCAACAAAGTTACACCCGTGTGGGTAAACAAAGGGAGTAACTCTGGGCAACATGCTGGTCTTAATACCCCAAATGCTGGAGGTGCGGATTCAGAAGGTAATGTTGGTGGCTCAATGGCACTTTGGACAGACTGCGGGCGTTCCTCCGAAGCAGTAACAGGATCTCAAGGTGGCGATCGTCAAGCCGTGTATTACAAGAATGGAAGTGAGAAAACTACCTACGGTCGCTCTGACTCAAATATGCATAATGTAACAAAAAATCCTGCCGGTAAGATGGCAAATCAAATTTTCTTTGATTTAATGTACAGCTTTATAAATGACCCCAACAACGCCGCTTATCTCCAACCTGGTCATAAGAAACGAGTCTTTGACTTCTGGGAATCTTTGACAAGCTTTAGCTATAAAACAAAAGAGCAGAAGAAGAAGCCGAAAGATGGTGTTAAAGCACAGCAACTTTACGATCTGTTGACAGATGATGGCAAACGAGCCTTCGATAAAGCGGCTGGCATTAATGACTATGCTAATCCGGAAATTGGTGAGGCATACACCATGTCTTCGGGATACAACTTCCCAGGATTCCAGGGAATTCCAGGTAATACAACTTGGAATTTTCACTGGGCAGGTGTAATCATGAAAGATGCTTCAGACAATATCACATTGGAAAACTATGCAGTGACTGGAGAATACGCGCAAAGCGTCGGTGTTCCTCAACGTGATTTCGTTGATCGAGGGTGGAACTTTGCAATGTATGGCTCAGTTAAAAGCGACGGAACAGTCGATAACAATGAAACGTTCCATCACGATCATCTGGCTAGCGATACCCATGGCAACAAAGCAACCACAATGGCAGTTCGCACAGACCAATAAATTCAGAGCGGTTCTATGAACATTCAACAAAGGGTATTTATGAGTGTGGCCATTATCCTTTTTCTAGGGTTTGCTGGTTGGGAAACTATTTCCAGTTCAAAGGGAGAAATCAACATGGAAAGAATACCACTGTGCCAAACATCTACTGATATGAAGCGCCTTGATGGGCAGCGGGTGCAGCTTGTCGGAATCTATCGCAAACGCCTGATCCACAAAAAGAAACCCAGTCCGATGGACAACTCACCACCTCTGTTTATGGGACATGTTTTTATTGAGGTTGAGGGTAGTCCACAAGTATACGATCAATATCAGGCACCTGATAGCCGGAGTATGGTTAGGCTGGGATTGCAACCGCGTCCACCGGAAGAGGTTGATCGCTTTGTAGACAAGAAAGTTATTGTTGAAGGCAAGCTGCTCGTCGATGCCAGTTCGCTAGCTCCACCACCAGATGTTGCTCAAGTTGCGGAACCTCCAGTTCTAATGGAGTTTCAAGACATAGCTGAATACTGACAGCAAAACCAACGAAATATACGCATATTTTCGATTATCAGGAGTTGATCTTGATCCGGATGAAATCACTAAGATTGTCGGTGTTAAACCTACGCAAACTTGGAAAACAGGAGATGTCGTCGTTCGGTCGAGGGGAAAACCAACTATTAGGAAATTTAGTGTTTGGAAAGTCAAATCTAAATTAGCTCCTTCAGAAGAACTTGACCCCACAAGAGAACTTGAGATACATATAGAGTCTGTTTTTGAGCAACTACAACCTGGTTGGCAGCAACTCGCTCAAATAAGTTATCAGTACGAAGCACTTATTTGTTGTGTAGTTTATGCTTATAGCCACGTACCTGCCATTAGTTTTAATCAGCAAATTATACATAAGGCTAGTGAACTGAGTGCAGGTATAGATTTAGATATGTATTGTAGACTTAATTGGAAAAAACAAGAACAAGAATAAGTCCTAGTTGAGAAGTTAAAGCTGCTCAAATTCCTCGCACGTCTGAGGTTATGTAGTGCGATCGCCTAATATTGTCTGGTGGGCAAATTACGTTAATTTAACGATTTCACCAAAAATTATATCCATTTGCCCACCCTACCCCTTGACTCTTTACCCAAATCACCAAATCTTTGCCATCACTAAGCTGAAACCGGATAACTCTGGATCACCACTAACCTGCTCTGGATTTTCCAAGATTTGAACCTCTTGATTAGGGCGATAGACATAAACAGTGCGATTTTTGCGGTCAATCAACCAGCCTAGAGATACACCATTTTCTATATATTCCTGCATCTTCGTTTTCAAACTACTTAAAGTATCACTCGCCGAGCGTAACTCAATCACACGCATCCGGACAAATCGGCGCAAAGGATGCTTTTTCCTCCTCAGTCAGAGCATTCCACCGTTCTGTTTTAATCCAAGACGCATCAGGCGTTCGCGAAGCGTCTCCGTAGGAGAATCGCGTGGCACCCTTAGAAAGGGTAAATCCTGCACTGGAGTCAAAACCCAAACCTGTACCATCAAGTTCCGCCCAGATACCAAGCTGTACAGCCAGATTAAAATTGCGGTTTCCGGTATCTGAAAAAGCAGGTGGCATAATGACAACATCTCCAGCCGCAGTACGTTCGATACGCAAGTCTCGATTCGCTTGGCAAAAAGCATAGAACTCCTCGCGAGTCATGGGCGCGATCGCGGGTAGCGAAATCCTTAAGGGAGTGGTTTCAGTTTGGATGAGTAGAGTTGTGGTCACAGCAATATTCTCTTCCGCCAAGACGCGCACCTTCCATAATGGGTGGAGATGTTCTGTATCAAATGCAATTACAGTTCATATTTCTTCCGCATCTCTTCCATACTAATACCCTTTCCTTCCCTCAAACTGCTTCGAGCCTTATCTATTCGCTTAAGAAATTAATGATATCGTATTTTACGGTAACTTGACTCAATCAATTGCTAATAGATATTTAAATAAGCGATCGCAGATCTTGTCGGGTGGGCAAATGGACATAATTTTTGGTGAAATTGTCAAATGATCATAATTTGCCCACCCTACCTCTTACTTACACTCTTACTTACACTGTTGTACAGCAGCGATCAGTTGTGCCAAAGTAATAGGAATCGATATCGTATTCATGTGTTATTAATCCATTCAGGGATAACTAACAAGAATTCACTATGGGTCAAGGCGGATACTGCGATCGCGTCTCTACTACAAGCTTACATTGATCACGTATCACAGTAAATCAGCTACGATCAATAGAATAGTGTTTGTGCGATCGCAGATGCCCTCAACCTCTTAATCAAACCCCTGCAACTCATGCCCTCCGTGGACACAAAAACCCGTGAACAGATTGTAAAGAGAGTGCTAACCGCCCGTAAAAATAGGGCTGAGTTTTTGCTCCAGATGAAAAAACTCCAGCAGCAAGGCTGGCAAGCAGCACGCCAAGCGGCTGCTACCCTGAAGGAGGAATTTGGCGCAAATCGCGTTGTTTTATTTGGTTCAATGCTTGATCACCAGCACATGACCTGGCATTCTGATATAGACCTTGCCGTTTGGGGCATTGACACAAACCATTACCTACGGGCTGGGGCAGTTGCCGAAAGAGGACATCATTTCTCCATTGACCTGATAGATGCTGAATCATCACCCCCCCATATCCAAGCAGCCATTCAGCAAGGGATAGAACTGTAACGATGACTATGTTGGTTCAGCGCATTGAGCAGGAATTAGCACAAGTTCAAGAAGCAGTCACTCAAACTCAACGACTGATCAACAAACTTCCCCAAACTCAAGATGATGATATGCAAAACGCACTCATCGCGGCTATTGCGCTGAATATGCAAAGCTATTATACGGGAGCAGAGCGTATCTTCTATGAAATTGCTAAAGAGATAGATGGAGACGTGCCAACAGGTGCAGATTGGCATCGGCAAGTATTGGAACAACTGTCTGTAGAGATCCCGACGGTTCGCCAAGCTGTACTTTCACAGACAACATTAATTGACTTGGACGAATTCCGACGCTTTCGCCACGTTGTCAGAAGTAACTATGCTCATAATCTCAATCCTGATCTAGTCGTGCAATTATCAGAAAAATTAGCGATTTGTAGCCAGAAGTTGATGCAAGATATTCAGGTTTTTATGAGAGGTATGGGGCTAGGCTGAACTAGCTTGCGATCGCGTCTTTAGCATCAGCTTACCCTGATCATCTATCTCAGTAAATCAGCTACGATCAATAAAATAGTGTTTGTGCGATCGCACTATGCATTCCCCCTTTCTTGGAATGAATCTATACCTAGACCCCCCAACCATCGTCAGAATTGCTTGAATCCTTCACTATTTAAGGGTTTAAACTCTTAACAAATGGGACGCTGACCGAGGGGAACCGCATGAACGTATTCGCTACCTGAGGCGGGCCACCCCCGGCGGTAAGAGGCTTCTTCCGGCTTACCCCAGCCAAGCTGAAGGATGATTTCCAGAATCTGGGAATTCCCATAATGTAAAAGATTAACCCATTCCGTTCTCGATGCGATCGCGTCCACATCGTCAGGCTGAATTTGGCGATAGTCTTTGCCAAGGCGGATACTCAGGTACAAGTCCATACCCGGAGTCACCTGTTGCCAAAACTCCAAGATTGAAGGTTTAGCCGCTTTGATTATTTCTACGTCACGAGTTAACGCCACTAACTGATCATGCACCGTCGGATAACGCAAGGTTATGCCGTTGAGGGTTAACTGTCGCCAGACAATACCTGAAACCTGATGTTGTCGCTGGTAGTGGTGAACTGCTGCTTTAAAATCCCGATAAGCACTAAATTTTTGAATCCCTTCAGATTGAAGAAATCGGTCAATCACCGGATTACCCGATGCAGAAGCGGCTAGATTCAGACGCTGACCATTCATACAGGCGCGACGTTCCTCTGCCAGAATTTGGATCAGTTCCTCGGTGCTGTAGACCCGTGACATCAGATGTGCGATCGTAGTTGATTGGGGCAGCAGGAGTGTAGAGGGGCAGGAGTGCCAGGGTGCGGAGGGGCAGGGGAAAATTGAGATATGCACTCTGCCACAAGTTGACTTACTTTATACTTGCATATTTTGGATACTTTTCCCCAAACTCCTTGGTATCGTCAATCTTGGCTTAATTCCGTATTAATCTCGTTAACCGATCGCCGTTTTAAATCTAGTGATTCAGAACGGGGAAGTAAGTCAAAAACCTCCCGAAAGACATCATCGACTTTTTCGTAGCTGACTTGTCCCGTTTCATTCAACCGAACCTCACCCTCTTGGTCAATGAGAACGGTTTGGGGGACTAATCCTTCATAATAGTAGCCCGGTTTCATTGGGTCATCACTTGGTTTGTCGTACAGAGTATCCGCGCTAATGGGGATAAAACTCGCCGCCCGTCCATAAGGCGCTTGTAGCTGGGACACCACGGTGGAAAACTGCTTACAGTCTTTACTGTCATCGATATAGAACACCAGCAAGGCTGGTTTATGTGCTTTTATGGAGTCTGCCAGAGTGACACGCGGCGGGACTAGGGAACCATTCCCTGCATAGAGGGCAAAGATATTGCCGTCAAAGTGGTCATCATTGAGTTCGGCTAGGGCTGATGGTGTTGATAGCAGCAAACAGCCAAGGACAGCAATCAGAGTGACCAAACATTGGGCAATAAGACGTTTGTAAGAATAGCGATTGGTTGGATGTTGACTAAGAACAGGCAATGAGTCAAAGGTCATATTACAGTTACAACGTTAGTTTAGATGAAATTCCCTGTTTCTGATTATCCCTGATTGGCTGAGGAGTTCAAGCGATCGCCCAAACTGAACCGCATCATTATCATGCCAGCGCAATAAAGTCAATGCTAACTAGGAAACAGGAAACAAGTAAAGTTACGCACACATAACGAAAACCTAGCGAAAACGCGATCGCAATCATCGGTTGTTGAGACTGGAGTTAACAACCACACTTCAGGGTACTACCGATGCAACCTCAACAATCCAATCCCTCTCAACCTACCGTCCAAGAACAGGAAATGCTGGAGTTGATCAACCGGATGAGGCTCAACCCAGTCGGCGAACTTGATTTATTAATTAATTCAGCCGATGCTGATGTTAACTTCGCGTTGGACTACTTTAATGTTGATCTGGATGTATTGCAAACTCAATGGGCGAATCTCCAACCCGTTCAACCCTTAGCTTGGTCAGATCAACTCCAAGAGGCGGCGCAAAACCATAATCAGTTGATGATTCAAGCAGATACCCAGTCCCATCAGTTACCTGGGGAATTGAATTTGAGTCAGCGGATTGCTAATACTGGCTATAACTGGTCTACTGTGGGTGAGAATGTCTATACGTATGCTGACTCCGTTTTTCATGGACATGCAGGTTTTGCCATTGATTGGGGCTTCACTTCAACCGGGATACAAGCGTCCCATGGTCACCGCAATAATATTATGAACTCGAATTTTCGGGAAGTGGGTCTTTCGATTATTCCCGAAAATGACCCAGCTACCCAGGTTGGATCACTGGTCATCACCCAGAACTTTGGCAATCGCTTCAATTTTGGCAATTCCTGGTTAATGGGAGTTGTTTTTGACGACCAGATTACAGATGATCAATTTTATAGCATCGGTGAAGGACTGGGCGGAATTAATGTCACAGCCGTTAACACTACAACTAACGAACGTTTCACAACGACGACTTGGAACGCAGGTGGTTATCAAATGCAGTTGTCCACTGGAACCTACCAAGTGACCTTTGCTGGCGACTGGGACGATGATGGACAGACAGATACTGAAACTCGTCAGGTGACGATTGGGTCAGAAAATATCAAACTTGACCTGGATACAGATGAATTAATTCCGACACCTGAACCAACGTCCGAATCGGACTCAAAGACTGATACTCAAACTCCGAGTGACTCAACGACAGAAACAGACTCAAAGACTGATACTCAAACTCCGAGTGACTCAACGACAGAAACAGACTCAAAGACTGATACTCAAACTCCGAGTGACTCAAATACAGAAATAGACTCAACCCCTAATACTCAAACTTCGACATCAGAATTGACATCTGAACCCGAATCTGAGCCAACGACTACAGATAATCAGTCCCCGCTTAAATGTAGTGCATCAGATGACCATCTACAAGGTAGTGCGGATAAAGATATCATCGCTGGCTGTTTAGGCAATGATATTATTTACGGCAAAGAGGGTAATGATATCCTGCGCGGTGACTTTAACCACCGTTCCTCTGGTGGTATGGTTGGCGGTGATGACATCATTTATGGTGGTAAAGGGAATGATCGGATTGGCGGTAAGGGTGGAAATGATTTCCTCTATGGCGGCGATGATCATGACCGAATTTGGGGTGATGACGGCGATGACCTACTTTGGGGCGGTTTAGGGGATGACACTCTCACGGGAGACGATTTCTCTGGAGGACAGGGTAGCGATACGTTTGTGCTTGCCCTTGGCGAAGGAACTGATACAATAATAGATTTTCATCTGGGTGAAGATTTTTTGGGGTTAGCCAATGGACTGACCTTTGAAGAGCTGACCATCACTCAGGGAAGCGGTGGGAATAAGGGTCATGCTCTGATCAGTTCTGGTGATGAAACATTAGCTCGTCTCAAAGGCGTAGATGCGAATGACCTAATCGCGATTACCTCTGGCAGTGCCGCGATCGCAAATCCAGTTTTTGTTGACGTATAGCTGAGTTCCGCTATGGCGTCTTTCGATTACTTCTTTCACAGTCGGATTTTTTGTCCATAATAACTGACAACGGACTCAGTAGGTCGGTGGAAAAAAACCGAACTATGTTAAGTTCTGTAAATGTTCCTCAACCCCTTACATAAACGTAGCTTGCTTCTCAAGGGAGCGAGTATGACAAATGACGAATTACGAATGACAAATGACAAATGACTTTTAACTTTTGACGTTTGACTTGTGACTTATTTAATGACTAACCCTGATAATGCTTCAGTCGCGCATAAAATTCGCTCCTTAGCCCGAATGCGCTCAGAACAATCGATTCCAGTTTTCCTGCAAGGACTCAACCAGGACGATAATAGCGTACAGGCTTGGGCGGCGTGGGGACTGGCACAAATTGGTAGTGATGTGGTAGTGACTCATTTACTTGCAGCATTGGGAGATTCATCGCCGCAGGTGCGAAAGTGGGCAACATGGGCATTAGGGGAAATCGGTAGTGAACAGGCAGTTACGGGACTCTTGGACGCCCTAAACCATGAGGATGCTCAAGTCCGTTGGCGGGCGGCGACGGCGTTGGGACGTATCGCCAATCCTGTGGCAATTGACCCACTCCTACAGGTTTTGCGGGAAGATGAGGATCACTATGTTCGCGGTAGAGCGACATGGGCGTTAGGACAACTCAGAAGTGATGCCGCACTCGAAGACTTAAAACGGGCACTCTATGACCCAGACTTTTATATTCACACCAAAGCCGTCTATGCCTTAGGAAATCTGGCGAGCGAAGACGCGGTTTCTATTCTCCTGGAAGGGCTTTATCATCCTGTCTTAGAAGTTCGGGCGGCGTCTGTGGCCGTATTAGGTGAAATTGGCACTGAAACTGCCATTGCGGGAATTTTACAGTCACTTAGCGATGGAGATGTCTTTGTCCGCACACGAGTGGTGGAAGCCTTGGGAAATATTGGCACACCAACAGTGATAGCGGGTATTCGACAAGCGCTTAATGATGAAGATGCTTATGTTCGAGATAGAGCAGCGGCGGTGATTGAAAAACTCAAGGGGGTGATGAATCGCGACGTCCAGGATACCTCAGCAATGACGGCAAGTTCTATTCAAATTCCGGGTTTACCTAAACTCTGGATTGGTTCATTTAGTGAAGCCAGTGAATATCTCTGGTCAAAAACGCCAGGGTCATCCATTCACTATCTGATTTCCATTGGTTCTCCGGGGGTTGCTCCGCCTCCGGGTTATACTCGCATTCCTCACCATTTGCGATTAGAGTTTGATGATATTGATATGCCCCATGATGATCCCGAATATGTCTTGCCGACAGCAGAGCATATCCTGCAAATTATCGAATTTACCAATTTAATTTCGTCGAACCAGGGGGATTTACTCATCCATTGTCAATCCGGAGTGAGTCGTTCGGCGGCGGTGGCGTTGATTGTTTGTACTGAGTTATTGGGCGTGGGTAGAGAGGAAGATGCCCTTGCCAATGTTTTAGCCGTTAGACCTCAAGCCCTGCCAAATCTGTGGATTGTTCAGTTAGCCGATGATATTTTAAATTGCGGGGGTCGATTGGTTCAAGTGGTGCAACAGCATCATGACTCGGTGAAATAGTTTTGACTCTTCGCTACCATCGAGGACATGGCGTCTGTGCAGGGGCGGGTTTCACGATTATCGTTGCTTCCCTACCAGATGCGACTAAACCCGCCCTGACCAAGGTTGGAGTGAAAGGTTTATAGTGGGCGATGCAGACGTTTATGGCGCTAAAGCGCAACTACAAACTTACTCATATAGGTAGAATATTATGCTGACGAGCTATAGATGGCTGAGTAAATAACCTAGTATAAGCTCAGTGAACCGAGAAGCTGCCCCGTCTGGGAGGAGTGTGGATGTGAGTCAATCAGTGCTAGATCAAGTGCGTCTGAGTTTATCGGTAGGCGCGGCTAAAAGCGTTACCTCGTTGGTGCGGGGATTCCGTTTAGGGGCAGCGAGTGTATTGCCAGGGTCGATCGCCCGCAGAATTCAACCCCATGCTTTGCCGTTGCTTTTGGCACAGGTACGGCGTGGGGTGATTCTGATTGTAGGGACGAATGGCAAAACCACGACGGCTCTATTGTTGCGAACGCTGTTAGAGCGTCAGGGGTGGCGAGTGGCGCATAATGCCACGGGTGCGAATTTGATTAATGGGTTGGTGACGGCGTTGATGGAGCATACCAATATGGTGGGTTTGCTGGATGCCGATTACGCCATTTTAGAAGTGGATGAAAATATATTGCCCTTGCTGTTGCAGGATTGTCAGCCTCAGGTGATTTTGGGTTTAAATCTGTTTCGAGATCAACTGGATCGCTATGGGGAAGTAGATACAATTAGTCAGCGCTGGCTGAAGGCGATCGCACCGCTTCCTGACCAAACTCGGGTGATTTTGAATGCTGATGATCCGACACTGTGTCATTTGGGTCAACAGTTATCGCAAACGGTGCGATTTTTCGGTCTGAATGAACCGGAGCGCTATTTGGAAGAAATTCCCCATGCCGTAGACTCGATTTACTGTCCCAGTTGCGGTTATCCCTTGGATTATAAAGGGGTTTACTTGTCTCATTTAGGGGATTATCACTGTGCGAGTTGTGGCTTTAGTAAGAGTTCCTTAGCGGTAAATAGTCAGGAGTGGCCCCAAATCTTAATTGGTATTTATAACAAATATAATACCCTGGCGGCTGGATTAGTGGCAGAGGAATTGGGGATTGAGCGGGCGGACATTTACGACACGGTTAAAACCTTTAAGGCTGCATTTGGACGTGCTGAGGAATTGGTGGTTCAGGGGAAGAAGGTGCGGATTCTGTTATCGAAAAATCCGGTAGGGATGAATGAAACCATCCGGGCGGTGCATGATATCCAAAAACAGGGGGGAGCCTCGACCAAGTTAGTCGTGTTGAATGACCGAACCCCCGATGGGACGGATGTGTCTTGGATTTGGGACGTGGATACCGAGAAGCTGGTGGCGTTAGGCGGGACGATTGTGGTGAGTGGCGATCGCGTTTATGATATGGCATTACGCCTGAAGTATTCTCAATCCGATTCAGAACATCCTTGTGAGTTAATTATTAAAGAGGATTTACAGGAGGCGATTAAGACGGCATTGGCGCATACACCAGCCGATGAAACGTTGCATATTTTACCCACTTATTCTGCCATGTTAGAAGTGCGGGGATTGTTGACCGGGCGGCAGATTTTGTGAGTTGTCATTGGTCATTAACGCATCCGACAAAACCAGCGATTTTAGCTTTTTTCGGGTAGCCAGTTTATCTCTAATAATTGGTCGAGGGTATAAGGGCAGTTTTCGGGAAAATTCACCTCATATCCGGTCTTTTGTTTCACGTAATTTAATGC
Source organism: Coleofasciculus chthonoplastes PCC 7420 (assembly GCF_000155555.1). GTDB lineage: Bacteria > Cyanobacteriota > Cyanobacteriia > Cyanobacteriales > Coleofasciculaceae > Coleofasciculus > Coleofasciculus chthonoplastes_A. The sequence goes on along the minus strand of NZ_DS989846.1, from coordinate 273,135 downwards.
TTTTTCATGAATTTTTACTTGGTTTTCCTGGAGGTGATTTCGTAAATTTTGGGTTAAATCTTCATTGATTTGGGTTCTAAAACTCATAATTTCGGCTTGCCAATGATTGGCATTATAAGCTGTTCGGCATTTAAACCTTAATGTCAATAATGGCGAAAGCCTTGTAGTGCGAGCATCTTGCTCGCTACTAATACCCAATTTAAATGCATGACAGCTTAATCATGTTCTGCCGTCCAATATTGCCAAAGTAGCAAATGTCGGATAATCTGTTCTAGAAACCGTTCAACTGTTTTTTTCTCGCGCCGACTCAAGTCTTCCAACTCCTCAATTAAATGGTCTTTGTCCAACTCATTGAATCGGTTTTCTTTTAACAAACTAATGGTTCGCGCTAACCATTGGTCATATTCAACCTCATAAAGTGATGCTAAGTTCATGTTCACCTTCATTTTTACCTCTGCTTATTCAGCATGGGGAACCTGTCAGGGACAAGTATAACTAAAACTTTTAACGAGCGTGAGATTTGATTTAATATTTGTTGCTTAACAGAGCTTAACGGGCAAAAAAACTGTGAGAATTATTTGCAATAAGCAACGAAATTGCGTGGATTCAGCGATTTGTCTATACTAATAATGGGTGTTTTTTATGTGCGTTTTTAGGGAAAGTCGCCTGATCGTAAGCTGAACCCCTTGAGTTTGCGTCAAAAAGCGCTACTCCTCCGACTCAAGCCCGTTGGGGTTCGATGCATGTATTTTTGTAAAAATCAAAATCTTTTTTTGACAAAAAGCAGTAAAAATGGTACGTGATTTCATGTTCTGTTTCATGACTTATGAATAAGTGGGGAGGGCGGGTTTTGTTTTTCCGTTATCGGTGGGGAGGGCGGGTTTTGTTTTTCCGTTATCGGTGAATAGCTGAATTTAGTCCCTAAACCCGCCCCTACAATTGTTCCTAAACCCGCCCCTACAATTGTCCCTAAACCCGCCCCTACAATTGTTCCTAAACCCGCCCCTACAATTGTCCCTAAACCCGCCCCTACAATTGTCCCTAAACCCGCCCCTACAATTGTCCCTAAACCCGCCCCTACAATTGACTTATAACTTCTTTCCGTTTCCGCTCCAATCAGGCTGTAAAACTTAGATAGACATGAACCAAAAACGATGAATCCCGAACACCTAGAACTAACGATTGGCTGGCTATACCCGACTCTAATGAGTACCTACGGCGATCGCGGTAATGTGATCTGCCTCCAACAACGCGCTCAATGGCGGGGGATTCGGGTGAATGTCCTACCCCTCGACCAGCAAACCTCGGCTGAGCAATTCCACCAAGTTGATGTGTTTATGGGGGGTGGCGCCCAAGACCGACAGCAGGAAATAGTCATGCGGGACTTGCGGGGGGCAAAGGCGGATACCTTACGGGAGAAACTAGAAACCGGAACCCCTGGAGTGTTTACCTGCGGTTCCCCGCAACTGTTGGGTCACTATTACGAACCCGCTTTAGGTCAACGGATTGAAGGATTAGGGTTATTGGATTTTGTCAGTAAGCATCCTGGACCTAATGCCCGTCGCTGTATTGGCAATGTCGTCTTCGAGTTAACCGCCTCTCCCCTCGCCCAAGACTTAGAACAGATGCTGGGACGTAAGCCGATTGTGATTGGCTTTGAAAATCATGGTGGGCGTACCTATTTAGGGGATGTCTCCCCCCTGGGTAAGGTGGTGAAAGGCTACGGGAATAACGGCGAGGATGGCATGGAAGGGGCATTTTATCGAAACGCGATCGCGACCTACTCCCATGGTCCACTTTTACCCAAGAATCCCTTTATCGCCGATTGGCTGATCCAAACCGGATTAAAACAAAAGTACCAAACCCCTATCACTTTGACGCCCCTAGATGATACGTTAGCAAAGCAAGCACGGGCAGCGATGTTAAAACGCCTCTCGCTGACCAACCTGGCTCAAGAACCCGTAAACTGTTGAGATAGGCAACATGCCAATCAACGGCTTAAGTTAGGCTAGAGCCAGCTAAGGCTGGGCTGTCAGTCAAGGAAATGCCATCGTTACCGTAATTCGCTTACGCTCAAGAGAAAATTGCAAGCAGGGATATGACCGGAAAAGTAATTGATAGCAGTACTACAGGGATTCTAATTCTCCTACTCCCGATCGCGTTTGTATTCGTCCTGTTGTTTAAAACGTGGCCCTATCTGCTTGCGCTTTTGGTTGTGATTATTCTGTTGAAAATTTGGCAGCAGTATCGGTGGCTGCAATGGAGTAAGCAAGTTAATCCTTTTTTCAATCAGCTAATCAAAGACAATCAGGGTTGCTTGACTCCCCTAGACTTGTCGATAAAAGCGAACATCTCTGGAACCGCCGCCCAACGATATTTGGATAGAAAGGCAGAAGAATTTGGGGCGAAGCGGCGAGACTACGAGGATAAAGGGATTGTCTATTACTTTCTTACGGCTAATGCACTGGGAAGTATCTTTGACAGTAGTGAACCGCTACCGGAACAAGAGTCTGAATCCTTGACCAATCAAGCGCCAAAGCTGGTTCAATGGCTGATGGAAGATGAGGAGGATGAGGAGGATGAGGAGGATGAGGACATAGAGGAAACATCGGAGTCTGAGACTGCAAGCGAGGAGATTCAGGACACAGTCGCATCCCCTGGGGAAACATCATCCCCTCAACTCCAAGATAAAGATAAACCAAGTCAGTCTTTGATTCAGGCAGAATTAGCCAAGCGACTCGATGTACATTCGAGTACCATCGGTAAGCGCAAATCTGACCCAGATTTTCCCCAATGGAGTCAAACTAAAGATCCAGAAGGAGTCGCCTGGGAATATTCACCGAAAACAAAGGAATTTTCACCTGTGGAGGAGTCTTAGGTCATTCGTCATTTGTCATTTGTCCTTTGCTAGGAAATAGTACCCTCCTACTCTGACTGAAGAATAGGCGATCGCGAACCGACGGTGTACAATAATCGATTTGGGCTTCATACTATACCCTTATTGCCATGAAGATTGTTCAACGCTTACTTGTATCTACCCTAATGCTGTTTTCAGTGACGACACTTCAGATTGCTGCTACAGCTAGACCTCTAAATGAATCGGAGCAAGAAGTCGAAGCTCAAATTCGAGCAGTAATTGAAGCCCAAGACAAGGAGGGTTATCAATTGGTATTTCCGCGAACGGTAGCCAGACTCTCTAGAGGGGCGCAAGCACCGAAGACGGTATTTTTATCGCCCAGTCGAGAGTACAGTTTTGTTGCTGTTTGTAATAAGAGTTGTGAGGACGTGGATATCATTGTTGAAGATATGCAAGGCAATGTTGTCGCCTCTGATATGACCGATTATGCTGTCGCGGTTGTCCCTTTTGTTCCCCCAGCCGAGGATAGGTATGAGATTAATGTCAAAATGAGTAAATGTTCTTCAAGGAACAGCACTTGTGATTTTGGTTTAGGTGTTTTTGTTAAAGCAGAGGATTGAACTAAATTAGGTGGGGACAATTAAAGTTAACGGTGGGGAGCATCATTGGTCATTGGTCATTGGTCATTGGTCATTCTTCATTCCCTCGCAATTTGTAACACACCGCGTTATCAAATTGTACGGGTTCAAAGGCATTATCTAAGTTGACTGTTGTCTCCCCACCGCCGAGAAATAAATAGCCATCGGGTTGTAATACCCGCCGTAACCGAGCTAATATTTCTTGCTTCATCTCGATATCGAAATAGATCAAGACATTTCGCAGGAAAATAATATCAACCTGGGATAAGGGTAAAACCGTTTCGGTTAAATTAATTGGGCGAAACTCTACCATCTGGCGAATGTCAGGTTTAATTGTCCATCCTTGACTCTTTGGTTCAAAGTATTTCTGTCGCAAATTTAACGGTAAGCCACGATTCATTTCATGGGGATGGTAATATCCAGAACGGGCGCGATTGAGCATTACATCTGAGATATCGCTGGCGATTAATTGCACTCTCCAAGTGGTAAGTGCAGGAAAATGCTCGCGCAGCAACATAGCAATACTATAGGGTTCCTGACCACTGGAACAAGCAGCGCACCAAATAGTTAAATGGCGTTCGGTTTGTCGTTGTTGAATGAGTTCGGGTATTATAGCATTTTTTAACGCCTGAAATGGGTTATTGTCTCGAAAGAAAAAAGTTTCAGTGGTCATCATTGCTTCGACAACGGATTGACAAAGCGGATGAAACGGCTTTTGTTGCAGTTGCGCCACTAAACTCTTGACTGAATTTGCCCCAACCTGTTTGGCTAAACCAATTAGACGAGACTCCACCAAATACTGTTTATCCTCAGAGAGAACTACACCTGTGCGATCGCGCACCAATTTGCGAATATAATTAAAGTCGGAATTGGTCATTGGTCATTGGTCATTGGTCATTGGTCATTGGTCATTGGTCATTTGTTAGGGAATAGGGAACACCTTGACCCTAAAAACTCGGTTCTTTATCTGGTATTTCGGTAAAGTTGGATACACGGGTTAAATGAGTCGCGATCGCGGCGTAAGCCTTGCCAATTTTGCTGGCTTTGTTTGTATAGTGAGAAATGGGTAATCCTTCTTGCTGCGATCGATAAACTAAAACCGAATAAGGAACCACAAACACAGGATCTGAACGTTCCTGGAGACTTGACTCAATTTCATCAGACGGATTTAACTGGCTAGATTTCCGGGATTGACTGGTTTGACTAACTGTTTTATTTAAAACAATTGTCCAGTCTTTAATCCTATGTCCTTTATTCTGGACTAAATCATAGCAATAAGCCTTTAAATGTTCCAGAGATTCCCAAGAGAAAATCCCCGGATCAATCGGCACTACAATTTGCTCAGTTGCTCTCAAACTATTAAAAAGAAACAATCCAGCATCCGAAGGAACATCAATCAAAATATAGTCATAAAACCGCTGAACTGGCTCTAAAATTCGCTGCAATATCCCCGTTTTATCTTTCGTATCTTGCAACAGCATTGGTGCAACCCCTAGATTTAAGACAGAAGGGGCGATATGAAGATTCTCAATATCCGTTTCTAAAATAACCTTAGTAATTGGAACACCACTATACCCCTGACATTGACTTAAAAAAGCATCATACATCGAATATTGTAAACATCTACCATCAATCCCCAATCCTGATGTCGCATTCCCTTGAGGATCAAAATCCACCACTAAAACTTGATTTCCCCGTTTAGCCAAATACCCCGCCACATTCACACAAGTCGTGGTTTTCCCCGTTCCTCCTTTAACATTAGCAAACGCCACAGACTTCCCTTCTTTCTTACCCATCAATCCACCTCAAAAGCATACACATAACCACAGCACCCCAACCTCTGCGCCCCTCTGCGCCCCTCTGCGCCAACCTCTGCGCCCCTCTGCGTTAAAAAATCTTAATCCATCACCGTAAAATCAACCAAGCCAAATTCATCCACAAAAAAACTCACCACCTCAAAAGCCTAAACATAATCACAGCACCCCAACCTCTAACCCCCTCTGCGCCCCTCTGCGCCAACCTCTGCGCCCCTCTGCGTTAAAAAATCTTAATCCATCACCGTAAAATCAACCACTTTATCCACATCCAGAAACAGCAATAATCGATTTGGCAACTTATAAGAACCCTGAATTAACTCTCGCACTCCCCCCCTATACGTATCTGGAGGACGTTCAAAATCGTCATCGGATACATCCAAAACATCGCCAATTTCATCCACCAACAAACTCACCGTCTCATCAGGAGTTCGGACAATTATATTAATCGGTAACGGATCATAAGCCCGTGGCTTCAACTCCAATCGCCGTCGTAAATCAATCGCCGTCACAATTTGTCCACGTAAATTAATTAAACCCGCCACAACCGGAGGCGCCAGGGGAACCCGCGTCATCTCTTGATGACGTAATATTTCTTGAACATTTTCTACCTCAATCCCTAAGAAAAGATTATCGAGAAAAAAGGTACATAATTGAGTCGTCTTTGTCATTTATAGTTCGTCATTTGTACTCGTAAATAACCCATTTAATTAAACCTAAACTAACATCGGCTTAACCACTGATAAACCCTGCTCAATCAAAGCATGAACATCAATAATTTCAGTAACTTTACCCTGAATCACCGCTGAACAGAGAATTGCCTTTTGTGGAGATACCCCTTTAATATTAATACCTTGTTCAACAATATCCAGAACCTGATCCACCACCAACCCCACTTGTTTGTCTCCCTGCAAAGAGACAACAATCACGGGTTGTTTATCCTCACTAATTTCCGATTGGCGATCGCGCACCTGAAACTCTGAATAACCGTTGCTCAAAACAGCCGATAAATGAATCAGCGGCATGATATGCTGGCGATATTGAATCACCTCTTGATCGCCCAAATATTCGATGCGATCGCGGGGAAATTCTTCTAGGCGTGATACCTTAGACAAAGGAATTGCCAAACGTCGCTGATTGGCGGCGTGGAAGACTAAAAGCTGCTGAGGAATAGCGGTAGAATTCACCGATTGACTGTCCTCATTCACTAAGGCTTTTTCCTTTTCCGGAGAGGTAATCAGCGTTTTTTGCGCCAAACCCTGGACATCTAAAATCAATACCACTTTCCCATCCCCCATAATTGTCGCCCCAGCAAAACAAGCTAGGGATTTTAGCGGTTTTCCTAAGGGTTTAACTACGATTTCTTGGGTATCGTTAATCACATCCACAACTAATCCAAAGGGTTTCTCGGTGGCTTGAACCACAACAATGTTAATCGTTTCATCCTCTTGTTCAGGAATTAAACTTTGCTTTTTAGCATTCGAGGTTTTCCCTATACCGCTAGACTCCTGCACTCCGGTATTATTTTCCAGTTGCAACACCTGATTTAAGTAAACCAAGGGTAATAAATTCCCCCGTAACCGATAGACGGGTGTTCCATGAAACCATTCGATCCGCTGTTCAGCTTGTTCGCGATCTAACCGTACCAGTTCTAACAGATTCACTTGGGGAATGGCGTAGCGATCGCCGCCACTGGTAATAATTAATGTCGGGATAATCGCCAAAGTTAGCGGAATTTTAAGTTTAAAACTTGTTCCTTGACCCAACCGACTTTCGACATCAATTGTGCCACTAATCCTCTCAATATTCGCCCGAACGACATCCATTCCCACACCCCGTCCGGAAATATTAGTTACAGTTTCGCTAGTGGAAAAACTGGGTAAAAAGATGAGGTGAAGCGCTTCCTGTTCGGTCATGTGCAGGGCTTGTGTTGGCGTAATTATTCCCTGTTGTAGCGCCTTTTGTTTCAGGTTTTCGAGATCAATTCCTTTGCCATCATCAGACACTTCAATATTAACGTGTCCGCTTTCGTGATAGGCGCGAAGTAACAAGCGCCCTACTTGAGATTTTCCGGCGGCTATCCTCATGTCTGGGGTGTCTAAACCATGATCCAGACAATTGCGGACAAGATGGGTTAGGGGATTCGCGATCGCTTCGATTAAGGTTTTGTCTAATTCTGTCTCTTCTCCCTCCATTTCCAATTGCACTTGCTTGTTTAAACTCACCGCCAGATCGCGCACGACACGGGGGAATTTACTCCAAATTGTGCGAATAGGTTGCATCCGGGTTTTCATGACCCCTTCTTGCAATTCGGAGGTAACTAAATTTAATCGTCCCGATGCTGATTTAAACGCATCATCATGTTCAGCATTTACCGCCTGTTGATTGGCAAATTCTAAAATTTGATTGCGACATAATACCAATTCTCCCACCAGATTCATTAACTTATCCAGGAGATTTACATCGACACGGATGGCGCTATTGGTGATTGGTGAGGGGGAAGTGGAATTTGATGTCTGGGGATTGGCTGAAGCCGGCGGATTGGTATCTTGGCATACATGGGAATTGGCAGAAGGGGAATTAGCAATAGATACCTGGGGATGTGAAGCTTTCTCGTTAAGATCTTGGCATAAAACCGATAGATCTGGGTACGAATGTCCCCCTACAGATTCGGTTTTGGATTGGGATTCCTCATCCTTGATCCTCTCCCCATTCTCAACAGGTAATGCATTTAACTGATTAAATAAAGCCGTGCGATCGCGTGAACTTTCTTCACCCGTGGTTTCGAGACTCTCAAAGTGATCGCGGATGGCGTCGATCACTTGTAATAACGCATTGGTAATATCTGGTGTTACCGGAATCCTCGCTTCCCGTAAGGGACTTGCGGAAAAATAGAATACCAGTCATTGTAGAGGAGAGGAGGCTTCTCAAAGCAATGCTGTTGAACACTATCATGCTCAAAGAGAACTGGGATGATACTAGCTCAAACCGTACTAACTACATTCTGGCGATGCCATTCAGGTATAGTCTAGTGCATCGCGGCAGCAATCCTTGAGCAGCTCACCCTACTGGCGTGACCCAGCTAAAATGGTGCATTAGTATCGGGGAAAACGGATTTAATAATGAGAACACCCCTATACTGGACGCGATCGCTCTCCAAATATCTGGATGAGTCCACAACCACCCGCCAACAAGAATTTGAGAACACCTTTCTACTGGACGCGATCGCAACTTCATGTTATTGAGGTTGTCACACAATAGTCGGATGTTAGGAGCATGAGGATAGTCAACATCTAATAGATGTTTCACCTCCTCTGCCCAGTCCTCGCTGGTGCGACTATCCCGACAACTTACTCGTCGCCCGCCTCGATTGGGGTCAAAGAACATGAATCTGAAGTTCCCCCATACAGATGTACTGCACCCAGCGTCAAGCCTTATACTGTAATAGTTTTAACGCTCAAGCCCCTCAAAAATCGTACATAAGTAGCACTGGCAAGAATAGCGCGTTGGCGATGCCTGCTGAAGAAGGAACCTATCGCGCTATTCTTCCAATAAACAATCTTATCGGTGAAAACCCTCGCTACATCACAGTGAGGCAGTGCAAGATTTTTTGGCTGGGGGAACTTCAGGTTAATGCATAGGTTTGACCAAAGGTCAATATAATATATTATATTATATTAGTCCTATATTTGCGTATATCATACGCAAACTTATTTTAGTTTTTCCCTCTCCTTGTAAGGAGAGAGTTAACTAGGGACAATTGTGATATCCCATTTAGGCAATGTTTCAGAACGCTGCCAGAAGGGATAGTAATCTTCTAACTCTGTGGGCAGGACTTTGATGCCTTTTTCATAGATGGTTTCGATGTGATGGACAATTGGAGCAATTCCCTTCCAAGTCATATTGGCAGCCCATTGTATGGCAGCTTCTACTGAGTCTAAAATGGCACCATTCCAATAGTTTTCTAGGACGGCCCAACAGCGTTCTATCGGATTGTACTTGCTGTGGTAGGGAGGATAGTAAATCAGGCGAATTTTTACATCAATCTCTTGGGAAAGTTCAACCATTCGTTTGATAAATTGGGTGCGGTCACTGCGAGTTGCTACACCGCCATCAAGATCAATCACCCATTCAGAAATCTCCGGATAATCGGGTTGATTTTGTTTCCACCAAGCAGTTAAACAATCGACGATAAAGTCACTAGTTTCAACAGAGTGACCCATATAAATCGATAATTGTTCGCTGTGGGTGTTGAGAATACCAAAGGGGATTAAGATACCTTGCCACTGGGTATCGTGGTCATCCGCCTTTTTCGGCTTCAAAGTCCGTGCCTTACCACCTCTGGACAGATTGCCAATTTTGACCTTGGCTTTGGTATCAATAGATACTCGCAACGATTTGGGATTTTCATCTGATGCCTGATTCTGTTTAAATACATTATCGAAAATGGCATCGGTTTGAGGCGTTTTTTTTAAAGGTTTTGTTTTTTGGGTTTTTTTAGGCGATACCCCAAGCGGTTGAGAATTTCACCTATTGTCTGCCTAGAGGGCAAGTCGCTCTCAGAGTAACCAACTTCGTTTACTAATGCCTCTCGGACTGCTTTGGCACTGATGCGCGTATATAGAAAGGTCGATTGAAATTTTGGGTCGGCTTGGGCTTCTCTATCTACCAGGGAGTGGATATCCGCTTCTAAGTTAGGCAGCACTTGTTCCGTTTTGTGTCGCCCTCTTGCTTGATAGTTATCTACACAGATAAGTCCGGTTCGCCGTTCATTCAATCCCAGTTGTACGCTATGGCGATTCCAGCCCATAGCGGTTTCCGCTTTGCGGGCTGACCCATCAAAATAATCTTCGGTGACAGACGCGATAAAATCTCGTTTACGGTGACCTGTCAGTTTCTCACTGGCATCTTTAAACGTAGCTAGTACAGTTTGAGCTAGTATCATCCCGGTTCTCTTTGAGCATGATAGTGTTCAACAGCATTGCTTTGAGAAGCCTCCTCTCCTCTACAATGACTGGTATTCTATTTTTCCGCAAGTCCCTAAACGACTGAGTAAATTTTCTCCCCCATGGGTAATTCCCTGTAATTTCTCTAAACCGAGAAAACCACTGTTCCCTTTAATCGTGTGCAGATGGCGGTAAATCCGGTTGATCACCTCTGCATCTGAGGTGCTTTGTTCCAAGGCGACTAAATCCCCTTCGAGTTGATTCAGGTGTTCGTAGCCTTCCACTAAGAATTCCTTGAGATCCTCATCGATTTCCATTCAACTCTCTCAAGATTACGGCTGTATGATTGCGAAACTAACTTTGACTATTATATTCTAATTACAAAATTTAGCAAACCTTAACATCTGTACTAATATGACACCTGTATTAAACTCTCGCCAGAAAAAATAACCCGTTTCCAGGAGTACAACTGCCTCTTTTTTATCGGATAAGAGAAAAATAACCATCGAACACCGAGTACAATGCGATCGATCGGCATCAACCATCAACCCTGAACCATGAACCATCACTCATCAACCATCAACCCTGAACTAGAAACCATTACCCAACACTTTAGTATCCTTGACCGGATTCCTATCGGATTGTGTATTATCCGACACGATTTTATCGTCTTATTTTGGAACCATATCTTAGAAAACTGGACAAAACTGCCGAAATCGGAAATCGTTGGTACATCCTTAGCGACCCATTTTCCGCAAGTGAATCAACCGCGATATAAAACTCGCTTAAAGCAAGTCTTTAAAAGTCGCTTACCTGCGGTATTTTCGTCACAACTGCACGGATCTCTAATTAGTCAAGATCAACCCAACAATAAGAAACGAATTCAAGAAACCAGTGTTACGCCAATTCCGGCACTCATCGGCGATGGGGTTTATGCTTTAATCGCGATTCAAGATGTCACCGAACTAACCCAACGTATCCAAAATTATCAGGATGAACTACAACGGCGTAAGCAAGTCGAAGCCAAATTAAAACAAGCCAAAGTCGAAGCCGAATCTGCCAACAAAGCTAAAAGTGAATTTGTGGCAACAATGAGCCATGAAATTCGCACACCGATGAATGGCATTATTGGTATGACCGAATTGTTATTAGATAGTCGGTTATCTCCGAATCAGCAAAATTTTGTGAATACGATTCGCACCAGTGGGGATGCGTTACTTGCCATTATTAATGATATTCTCGACTTTTCTAAGATTGAAGCCAACCGACTAGAGTTAGAAGCCGAAGCCTTTAACTTAAGAACTTGTATTGAAGACACCTTAGATTTAGTCGCACCAAAAGCGGCGGAAAAAAATATTGATATTGCTTATAAACTTGACTCAACAACCCCGACGACAATTCTAGGAGATGTCACGCGACTGCGGCAAATCTTGCTAAATTTACTCAGTAATGCGATTAAGTTTACGGAAAAAGGAGAAGTCGTTGTCTCTGTCCGTGCAAAGAAATGCCCAGAGAATCGTAGAGACGTTCCACCGGAACGTCTGACCGTGGAAGGTCTGACCGTAAAATGTCTAGACGTTTCCGATCAATACGAAATTAAATTTACGGTGAGAGATACAGGAATTGGGATTCCTTCAGATCGGATCAATCGACTGTTTAAACCCTTTAGCCAGGTCGATAGTTCCACCACCCGGAAATATGGGGGGACGGGGTTAGGGTTGGTGATTAGTAAACGTCTGAGTGAAATGATGGGCGGTACGATGTGGGTGGAAAGTAAAGTCGGCAAAGGGTCTAAATTTTCCTTTACCATCCAAACACTATCAATCCCCTCATCAGTCCCTCAACCGTTGGATTTTATCCAACCTGAGTTAACCGGTTTACGGGTATTAATCGTGGATGATAATGCGACGCATCGCCAAATTCTCACCCTACAAACAAAGTCTTGGGGAATGGTGGTTCGTTGTGCCAAGTCAGGATTTCAAGCCCTCAAACTATTGCATCGTGAACCTCAGTTTGACCTGGCAATCCTAGATTACCGTATGCCGGAACTGGATGGTGTGGCGCTAGCGAAACGAATTCAGGCGTTACCCCAAGGCAAAACTCTACCGTTATTAATTCTGAGTTCGGGTGGAAAACCCAGTCGTCATGAATACCAAGGGCGAGTGGAATTTGCGGCTTTTATTGATAAGCCAATTAAGCAAAATCAACTGCATCAGGTTTTGCTACAAATTGCGGGTAAACAACAAACGCTGATACCGTCCAAGGTATCGCCACCGCAATTTAACACCGAACTGGGTAAAACCCTACCGTTAAAAATTTTGGTGATAGATGATGTCGAGGTTAATCATCAAGTCGCCTGTGAAATGTTGCAACGGTTAGGATATAGCGCCGATAGTGCTAATAGTGGACAAGAGGCGCTGATGGCGGTGAGTTGTTGTGATTACGATGTGATCTTTATGGATATGCAAATGCCCGGGATGGATGGGTTGGAAACAACGCGGCGAATTCGTCAGCAATTCTCTGCGGAAATCCGGGAGATAGGGACATTCACTCAAAACTCGTCAACTCACCCTTGGATTATTGCGATGACGGCGAATGCGATGAAAGGCGATCGCGAAACCTGTATTGAGGCGGGTATGAATGATTATATTAGTAAGCCTGTACGAGTGAAAGCGCTGGTGCAAGCGTTGCAGTATTACGCCCAGGAGAGGGGATGTAGAAAAGATAGTGAGACAACCGATCATTTGACTCAACCTACCTTTGTTGAAAAAAAGGGAGATTATCCTTCTAGTGAAACACCCGA
>NZ_DS989846.1:257053-259771 GCF_000155555.1 Coleofasciculus chthonoplastes PCC 7420 | reverse complement strand
CCCCTCATCCCCTAACCCCTTCTCCCACCGTGGGGAGAAGGGGAACCGGATTCTCTTACTCCCCTCTCCCGTGCAACAGAAGCGAAGCATCCTCTGGCTTCCCCGTGCCAAAAAAGCGAAGCATCCGCTGGCTTCCCCCTTTTTAAGGGGGACGGGAGGGGGATCTAAAAAGGGGGGAACGAGGGGGGTTGGGTCTTTAGTATCACCTATTGCGCTAGTTGTAAAAATTCGATACTCTACGAGTATAACTATAGTTATACTTATCATGAAAACAGCCATTTCAATTCCTGATCCGCTTTTTGACGCAGCGGAACAATTTGCAAAACGCATGGGATTATCTCGGAGTCAGCTTTATGCGGTGGCACTTCAAGACTACTTGCAAGCACATAAACAGGATCAGATTACTCAACAGTTAGATGCAGTCTATGCCGATGAAAGCAGCAGTCTTGATCCTCTGTTTGTCCAGCTACAAGCTCATACGTTATCTGAGGAAAATTGGTGATGCAGCGAGGTGAAATTTGGTGGGCAGATCTGCCAACACCTGTTGCGTCTGAACCTGGATATCGTAGACCCGTTCTGATCATTCAGTCAGATGAGTTTAATCGTAGTCGAATTCGGACTTTGACATCCTCCCCGGCGTAAAACGCACGGGGATTCCTACCAGTCGAACAGCGATAACTGCACGTACTCTCGGTGGGTTGACGGTTCACCACACACCGCCTCAACTGAGGTCTTACACGCGCTCCCCGTCCGTTTAACGTCGTGGGTATGCCCTACCCCGACTCTTTCTATATTTGCTGAAGCGTTATCGTCTCGGTCGTGTTCTATGCCACAATTGACACAGACAATCGTCCTCACCGATAGGTCTAACTTGCCCCATCGGTAGCCGCACTCAGAACAAACTTGACTGGTGGGTTCCCATCGGTCGATGACTCGAAAATCCCGATTGTGTTTGCAAGCTTTACCCTTACACAATGAGCGGAATTCATGCCAGCCAGCTTGACTAATTGCCCGTGATAATTTGCGGTTTTTAAGCATACCACCAACGTTCAAATCCTCTAAGGCAATCACTTGGTTATCGTTAACTACCTTGGTGGATAACTTATGCAGGAAATCCTTGCGCTTATCCCGGATTTTGGCATTGAGCTTGGCTACTTTAACCCGCATCCGTTCTCGCCGTTTGCTCCCCTTTTGCCGCTTGGATAACCGCCTTGAAGAGCGCTTTAGCTTGCGGTAGAGCAGAGAATAATCTGGACTATCAATCTTTTCCCGGTTGCTGCAAGAGGCAAAGGTTTTTAACCCAAGATCGATCCCGATTGATGGGTTCTTGGGTGGTTGAATTACATGGTCTACCTCTACAACAAAACTGAGAAAGTACCTGCCAGCACAGTCTTTAATCACCGTGACTGAAGTCGGTTCAGATGGCAGAGGACGTGACCACTTGACTTTGACGTTCCCAACCTTGGCTAAGTAGACTTTGGACGCCTTAATCTTAAACCCACGTTGAGTGAACCGCGCCGTTTGACGGTTGGTTTTCCGTTTAAACCGTGGCGGGTTTACCTTCTTACCTTTGCGTTTGCCAGACCGGGATTGAAAGAAGTTTTTATATGCTACCCCTAGATCGGCAACTGATTGCTGAAGGGGAACAACTGATACCTGCCCTAACCATTCTCTTTGCTCATGTTTCTTAGCTTGAGTAATACATAGTTTCTGAAGTTCACTATTTTTAGGTAGCTTGTCCGATTGCTTGCACAGCGCTAGCGCATCATTCCAGACTACCCGCACACAACCAAATAGCCGCGCTAATAACTGACGCTGACCAGGGGTGGGATAGATTCTAAACTGGTATCGGCTTTTCATGCTACTATGATATCATATTGATATCGTTTGTGACCAAATGAAACAAGTATTAATCAGATGCTCTGATGCTGAGTTCAAAAAACTAAAACAGTATTGCGTCCAAACGGAAAGGACGCAAAATGACGTGTTAAGGGAGCTTATTCGCAATTTGGACAAAAAGTCGCCCTAGAAGGGCGAGGCTTCAGACCCATCTTTTCCGGTGACTGCATATATTGAGCGCCCAGTTTTTCGTCTAAAACATATCCATGACAAAAATTACGACATTTGGCGTAGGCTCAACCTTTTGACCTAGAGAGAAAATTTGATAATATTTAACATAAGCGCAAAAACAGGGCATAGACTGAATCGCTAACTCATCCAGGGAGTGCATCAAACCTTACAAGCGGTGCGTCAACGTCTACGTGTATCAGTCTAAATCTACCATTTTATTATTCCCTATTGAAAAAAAATAAACCGTGCATTCCATTCTGGTAACGGATGGGAGAAATTGGCTAACGGGGGTTCTTCATTATCAGTACCTTACGCAGGTACATCATATCTGGTGGGTTTACAGCGTCAGTCAGTTGAGTCTTGTCTTGGTAGTCTTGTAGGCGATCTGTATAGGATTTGCGATCGCGGAATTTTAGCGGATCAGTGGGGCGAATTTGCTCATCCAGGGGTATCCAGGTATTGCCATCGATAAGCTGGCGAATCCGTTCATCGCTATATACCCGGATATGATGACCACATTCAGAGCAGACCATTTGATTCGCTCTCAGGTCTTTAGTATAGGTGAGAACCGCGCACGCCTCACATTTTGTCCACAATCCATCAGCAATTTCCCGTTCCCGTCGTTGTTGGGGCATCGGTTCTGATTTT
>NZ_DS989846.1:0-51486 GCF_000155555.1 Coleofasciculus chthonoplastes PCC 7420 | reverse complement strand
GCCAGTTAGTTTTTCTCGTCTTGAGGTTTGATGATAAGGGAAAATTGCAGCCATTTTTGGAGGATTGCCAGTTCTTTTTTCCATAGAACTTCCGAGCTAAATTAATTTTCTTTGTGGCTCTGGCTACCCAATCTTTCCGTGACTGAACTCGTGATTTTAATTGCTTTATCTGTCTTTTTCTACAATATGTAGCTGAGGCAGTTTTTCCTTTAGCTAATGCAATTACTCCGTTAGCATAACGCTTACTGATTCCGTATTTCTCTTGCATAAGACTATTCCAACTGGATTGATTAAATTTTATTTCTTTATTTAATAAATGGTTAACGGTTTCAACTGTTGCTTGATAGAATATATCGGACAATGACGTTAAAAACATCTCCAAGTCGGTGAAACCGATGGGGTTAAGTTCATCGGCGGGAGTTGGCAGGCCCTTGCAATAAGTTATCGTCGTCATAGCTTTTTGGCTACCTCCCTCAGTTCGGTCACTATTTTTTTGTTCTTATGGCTTCGACTTCCATACAGTCCTTTCTTTTTGTAGTTCATGCCACTACCGAGATCTTGAATAATCTCAAATTCCCATCCCTGTTTGGCACAGTAGCTTTCCAATACTAAAACCTGTCTATTTAGATCGTCTTTTTGGTCATGACTAGATACTCTAGCATAACCAACGGTTAATGCGTTACCCGATTTATTACCAATTAAGTCAGCAATATCGTATCGACGATGACCACCAGCCGTCCGAGAAGATCGTATGAGAGCCGTTGAGTTCCCATCGATGCAACGTGCAAGACCGTCACACCTAGTAGAGTAGCTGCTTCTTGGGGAGTTAAACTAGACATTCCTGTATTATATCATAAAAAATGTCTAGTTATGTCAATGATTGTCTAGATATTTACGGACTGTTAGTTAACCCTTCTGGGGCGCGGCGGTTATACGAATCGGTGGGTTTCCAGACCACACACACTCAAATCGCTTATGTTAAGGATATTGCAGGATGAGTATTATTACCCGGCGTCCCTATCGTGGGGAAATCGACTTAGACGCGATCGCACATTTGATCAATACCTGTGAAATCGTTGATCAGCTTGAGGAAGGCACATCTGTCACGGAACTCAAGCAATCCTTTGATGACCCCTCTATCGATAAAGAACGGAATCTCTTTCTTTGGCAAGATGCCGATCATCAGCTTATCGGTTTTGGTCGGCTATGGATTGTTCCTACTGATACTCTGATTGATGGATTTCTGGGGTTTCGGGTTCATCCGACAGCACGAGGGGGTGATTTAGAACAACAGATCATCGCCTGGGCTGAGGAACGCTTGCGCCAGGTGAGTCGAGAACGAGGTTTACCTGTAAACGTGCGCTGCGGTTCTCGCGCCGATAAAACTGACCGGATGGCGATTCTAGAACGCTGCGGTTTCTCGCCGGAGCGCTATTTCTTTACCATGGTGCGAAGTCTCCAGGAACCTATCCCAGAACCCAAACTTCCAGAAGGTTTCACCCTAGTTGTAAACCGTCGGCTGAAAGTTAAGAGTGAGGAGCGTCTGTTGATTGGGCAGACTCTTCGCTTCGTGAGTCAGGTGTAGTACGGTGTGTAGGGGCGGGTTTTACTATTATCGTTTCTAGCTTTACCTATATAGCAACCGCCATAGCGGTTAGGACACATCATTTATGTAGAGACGCGCCATGGCGCGTCTCTACTCCCCGAAAAAAAATTTTGTCCAGTCTATTGACAATTTTGTAGTATGTATGTAGTATAAAAACATGACAGAGAGAGGAGAGGCAAAACTCTCTACCTCAAACGTCCAGTCTGAACCTTGAAAATCGAATAAAACATCGGGAATTTTAACGAAGGTCAATCAGGATTTTTGTAATCGGAATCGGTTCATTATGTTACTCCTGTATACCCCCCTGGTTCGTCAGGTTCTTACTCCTTTAGAATGGGAAACGAAACCGAATCAGCGAAATTCAACCCCATCTATGACGGAAAAAGAACGTTTAGAGTCAAATGATAACAGTCAAAATCAAATGACTGATCAAATCCGTTATAGCCAAACCCTCTATTCTTTAGAGCGGCGCTTCTTACTCTAAGAACTATCAGTGTTTGTGAACCTAACTCAATGCTGGTCGTTTTAACAAAATGAGGATGTTCGCTCCAGAGATAGATTGATTAACACTAATCCAATCAAGTTTTAGGAGGTGCCAGCATGGTTCACATTCGCTTTGAAGGTCGTTCTTATGATATTCCTGAAAATCAGCTTGGCATTCAAGTTGGCATGAGAGATTCGGTTGTCAAGGAACGGATTGCCCAGTATTTTGAGGTAGGACGCGATCGCTTAACTGATTATGTTATTGATCGGCGTCCGAGTGGCGACCTAATCATCCGTCCTGAAGCCGTTTACGGTTAAATAATTTGCATCAGAAATTAGTGGAATTCGCGCCCTGACTTAAAAAGCATACAAACGGTAGAGCATTCGATTGATAATCGAACTGTCAAAGGTTCAAATCCTTTCTCCCCCGTTGTTTGGGGGAGTAGCTCAGAAACACAAACCGCTTTTTGAACTTGTGCGAATTCCCACTCAATACATCGCGAGATTTACGGGTGCGATCGCGCCCCAACTGGAGAAGCTTACAAACTGGTAACGTCTGACTTCAACTCAGATTGTAGGTTCGATTCCTGCCCTCTCCGCCTCTGGGAGAGGTGTAAAAAAAACAAGCTGCTTTGACTTGCGCGATCGCACCAATCCACTCAGATTTTGGATGAGTACAGATAACGGTAAGTTTACCGAATTCCCTTCAATCCAAAATCTAAAATTCAGCATTCAATATCCCGCGCCCTTACTTGTGAAGCTTACATACTGTTCCGCCTTTTAACGCGGGAGGTTGTGGGTTCAAATCCCACCAGGTCCACTTTTTGGGGCCTGTAGCTCAAGGGTAGAGCGCCAAGTAATACGGCTTTGCTAACTTGCGCGGGATATCTCTTATTTACAAGTGTTGAAATTCACTTCGCGCCCTGACCGAAAAAGCTTACATACTAGCCATAGGAAAAGGCGCTTGATTTAGGCTCAAGATCATGCAGGTTCAAATCCTGCGTATGACTCACGGCTTTTTAAACTTGCGCGAAGTGATTCATCCATTCAATTTTGCCCGCAGAAATAAAGAGCGCTAACGCGCCCCAACTGAAAAAGCTTACATACTAGCTCACTGGTAGAGCAATCGACTTGAAATCGATGTGTCGCGGGTTCGATTCCCGTGTATGAACCAACAGCTTTTTTGACTTGCGCGTTAGCTTTAACATTACGGGGGAAACGTCGATGTCAGTCAAAACCTTTGAAATTTTGGCACAGGTTAAATTGTTAACCCTCATTTGAGAATATCACCTTTGGTTCGGATGTAGGGGCGACCCGCTGGCCATCCGTGTCAACTTAAGGTCAAAAACCAATGCTGGCAAGGTTTTCAGCTATGTCTATTTACTGCTCAAAATTTCCCCCTCATCCCCTAACCCCTTCTCCCTTGAAATAAAAGCGATAGCATCCTCTGTCCTCCCCCCTCTTGTAGGGGGGAACGAGGGGGGTGGGAGAAGGGGAACCAGATTCTCTTACTCCCCTCTCCCCGGCGTGGGAGAGGGGCTGGGGGAGAGGGGTTGAGCTTAAGTTGACACCAATGCCCGCTGGCACAACGTAACAATGTTGTCCGCTTAATAGGCTCGGGTCGCCCTTTACTCAACCCCATATTTACAAAAACAAAT
This sequence comes from Coleofasciculus chthonoplastes PCC 7420, assembly GCF_000155555.1. Lineage (GTDB taxonomy): Bacteria > Cyanobacteriota > Cyanobacteriia > Cyanobacteriales > Coleofasciculaceae > Coleofasciculus > Coleofasciculus chthonoplastes_A. Next base: position 47,739 of record NZ_DS989846.1, on the reverse strand, counting down.
GGCAGTTGTCGCCGCGCCCTAACCGGGAAAGCTTACATCCTTACCCTGTCACGGTAAACTAAATAGCTTTCTGAACTTGTGCGGCACTATTTTTAGTCAAAGCGTGCGACATTTGCCTCCATTCTTTTCATTAAAGGAGGTTGTCATGAATACCGCAGAACGCGACTTGCGTTTGGAAATGCTCAACAGTCTGTTAACCACCCCTCACCGAGAGTTAAATAAGGTTGCAGACTTGCACAAAATGATGGTGGAACTTGACCCTATCTTCTATGGACACCTCGGTGTATGGTATCAGAAAGAAGGGGATGTTCGTGACCACAAAGAAGTGTTTGTCGGGAATCTGTTGACCAGTCAGTTAACAGAACACCGGGAAGCCGGATTCATGTTGCTGCAAACGTTTCCCCCTTACCAAGTGGCGCGAATTGTGGACTTCATGAAGCAGCATCAACAGAAGGTTCCTCGTTCCGCCCGAACCGCAGTACGGCGCTATTTGCAAAAGCGGGAAAAACAGCCCCAATTCTTTGACCGTGCGGCGTTGCGGGGACGCAAGTCCATGAAGCACCTCTACGCTACCTTGCACATTAAGCCGAGTGAGCGGGCGAATACCATCCTGTTTAAGGATGCTCCTCCGGAGGATAGTTTGGCGTTTGCGCTCAAGCAGTTGGCAAAAGCAGCAACTCCCACCGAACAAGCACGGCAAATCGTAGCACATAAGATTCCTTACACGATTGCCATTGGTGCAGTCAAGCAAATCACGCCCACGGTATTAGTCGCCCTGATTAATTCCATGACACCCCAAGAGGTGATTAATAACCTCAAGTCTCTCAAGGCGCGGGGAGCCATGGAACACCCTCAGGTAAAGGCGTTGATTGATGAAAAGCTGGTTGCAGCTCAATCGGATAGCCGTGTATCCGCCCTTAAGGGACGAGTTGCGGCTGAAGCGGCGGGATTAGATCTCGCCACTACCGCTCAGTTAGAGCGCGTCATGGATGAGCAGGTGAAAAAGCGCGGCAAAATCGCCAAATCCACGGCGCTGTTGGTGGATAAGTCTGGCTCCATGCATCAAGCCTTAGAAGTGGGTAAGCATCTGGCTGCGTTGATTTCCGGGATTACGGAAGCGGAGTTGTTTGTCTATGCCTTTGACACGATGCCCTACCCCGTCCAAGCCAACCTGAGTCGTGATACCCGATTGGGCGATATCTTGGCAAATAATCTGCCGCAGGAGCATCTGTACAGCCACTGGGAGCGTGCCTTTGAGCACATCCGGGCTGGGGGTGGAACCAGTATCGGCTGTAGCGTTGAGGCGATGCGTCGGCGTAAGCAGTTGGTGGAACAGTTTATCTTGGTGACGGATCAAGGGGAAAACACTGCGCCCTATTTTGGCAACGCTTTTGATGCCTATTGTCAGGAGTTGAATGTGCTGCCAAATGTGATCATCGTCAAGGTGGGTAGTTACTACGACTGGATTGAACAAAAGTTGCGGGAACGGCAAGTGCAGGTGGATACGTTTACCTTTGCGGGTGACTACTACTCATTGCCAAACCTGATTCCACTTTTGTCTCGTCCTTCGCGGCTGGAGTTGTTGATGGAAATTCTGGAGACTCCTTTGCCTGTAAGGGATGATTAATAGTAGGGTGGGCATTGCCCACCTTACTGGCGTGGCACAGCTAAAATGATGGAATAGATTTTACGGTTACATCGGGCGCACGTCTGTGCGCCCCTACAGTTTCTGGGTGTAAGCAATCGGCGGTGTAATCACCATTACTTATGACTCTAACAACGGCTCAACCTCAAACCCAATCCGTGGTACTCACGGCTTATGACTTGTGGAAATCTTACGGTTCAAACCATGTTGTTCAAGGTGTCAATTTTACCCTGAATTCGGGAGAAATTTTGGGTCTGCTTGGTCCCAATGGTGCTGGGAAAACTACTACAGTAGGAATGCTTTATGGTGCAGTGATTCCCAGTCGGGGTTTTGTTCAACTTGGACAGCATCAAATCCAATCTCAAGGACGTTTGGCGCGTTCCTCGATGGGAATTGTTACTCAAGACGATAATCTTGACCCCGATTTTAGTGTCTTCGATAACTTGATTTTCTTTGCCCATCATTATCGGATTGTCGGCAAAACTGCCCGAAAACGGGCAGGGGAGTTACTGGCACAAGTAGGGTTGCAAGACTATGCTAAACATCGGGTGGATGAACTCTCTGGCGGTATGAAGCGGCGTCTGGTGTTGGCACGGGCGTTGATTAATCAGCCGCAAGTGGTGTTTCTGGATGAACCAACAACTGGACTTGATCCCCATGCGCGGCAAGATTTTTGGAAGTTAGTCAGTCAGCTTAAGCAAAAAGGCTGTGGAGTGCTGTTGACAACCCACTATATGGATGAAGCCCAACGATTGTGCGATCGCCTTATTTTACTCCAACAGGGTAAAATGATTGACCAAGGCACTCCAGAGGAATTGATTGAGCGCACTGTTGGCACAGAGGTAGTAGAAATTGAGGGCATTTCCGCAGAAATCATTCAACAACTCGCCCATCAGTATCAAACATGGTATCGCTCTTTTGGCAATGGTTACCTGATTGGTTTACCCGCAGACAATCCCCACTCTCTTTGGGAATGTCTGGATGCCACCAATCCGGTTAGCTTAACCCGTCGCCACACCAATTTAGACGATGTATTTTTGCACTTGACAGGCATGTCACTGGAATAATTTGTCATTTGTCCTTCGTCATTTGTCATTTGTCAAATAATTTTTGCATGGAGTCTGGGCGGGTTTATTAGCATCTGGGTGGCAACAAACGATTAGGGTCAAACCCGCTCCTACAGTCATCTGTTAGCTAATCTACTGCCACAAAGAATTCATTCAAAATACAATCTTTGAAATCCCAAATCAAAATGAAAGGCATTTCTGTTACCCCTTGGGGAGTCTACTCAGTCTGGTATCGTCATGCTAGGGTTTATCAGAAAACCTGGCTGGTGAATAGCTTACCACCGCTTTCTGAACCAATCATTTATCTCGTCGCTTTTGGCTATGGGCTTAGTCCCTTAGTCGGGGATGTCACCTACCACGGTGAAACAGTTTCCTACTTGCAGTTTATTGCCCCCGGTATGATAGGAATTGGCGTGCTATTCCAATCCTTTTTCGAGGGCGCTTTTGGCAGTTTTATTCGCCTCAAATTCCAGAAAACCTGGCAAGCTTTACTGACTGCACCATTAAGCTTTACAGAAGTGTTTCTGGGGGATTGGCTATGGGCAACCACAAAAGGAATTATCGCAGGTAGTTTGACAGGGTTAGTCGCTGTGATGTGGGGAATCTACTCAGGCTGGCATTTACTGATATCATTTCCTCTGATTATTTTAGGTAGTATGCTCTTTGGGGTTATGGGACTGTTTGCCGCAGGAACCATGCGTACAATTGACCAAATTAACATACCACTTTTCTTATTTATCGTTCCCATGTTTACCTTCTGTGGGACGTATTTTCCCCGTGAAACGTTACCGCCTATCCTGGAAAATATTGCCAATTTCTTGCCCCTTGCTGCTTTAGTTGATCTATTGCGCTGGCCCCTCGGATTACCCAATTTCTGGTTTGTGCAGTTAATCGGGCTACTCTTGGGAATCGGTCTTTTTTCCGGATTGGCTTGGCGACAGATTTATCCCCAGTTGTTTCGTTGATTGAATAAGTTGTACAGTTAGTGCGGTGAGAAGCCTTACCTGGAAAATGTATCCCAGAATACGAAAAATCAGGTTAAATTTTTCCTTGCTCCTCTGCTCCCCGGTTTCTCTGCTCCCTTGGGATGTCAACCGAAAAGTTTTCGGTCTACTGAATTTGTTTGGCGGCGGGGAGGGGAGCCGGAACCGATTGAATGCCTGAAAAGCATGATAGGTATACACTGTAGGGATTGGATCAGAGCCAATACAGCCGCATTCCCCTTCACCCGTCCTGATTTAAAACTCAACAACCATTACATCCGGACTGCAAGCAAGTTAGGATGGATAACAAAGATGTGCAACAGGAGCGTGCTGGCATAGCCTGTGTTAGAGTGAGCGTAATTCCTTTGCAGTCGTTTTCCTCCAGCTTGTGAAAGGATTATGGTAATTACAAAACGTAGCCTCGTGGTCGGGGCGACCGCAGTAGTCTTAACAACGGTTGCAGTTACAGGGGCTGGTCTGCATTTATCTCAAAGTCAGGCTTTCTTCCAGGAAAGCCCCAAAGAGCTAGTTGATGAAGTCTGGCAAATTATCGATCGCCAGTATGTAGATGCTACCTTCAACCAGGTGGATTGGCGAGCCGTTCGGAATGATTATTTAAACCGTGAGTATTCTGACAAGGAAGAAGCTTACGAAGCCATTCGGGAAATGCTCGAGACGCTGGACGATCCCTATACCCGATTCATGGACCCCGAAGAGTTCAAAAACATGCAAATTGATACCTCTGGGGAATTAACGGGTGTAGGGATTCAAATCGCCCAGGATGAGGACACGAAAAAGTTGGTGGTGATTTCGCCAATTGAGGATACACCCGCATTTCAAGCAGGTATTCTGGCCAAGGATCTAATCGTCAAGATTGACGGTCAGAGTACCGAAGGTATGGATGTGAATGACGCCGTGCAACTGATTCGCGGGAAACCGGGTACTGATGTGACCCTTACCATTCAACGCGACGAGGAGGAAATCGACTATACAATCACACGGGCGCGGATTGAAATTCATCCAGTACGCTACAGTTATCGGAGTACACCCACGGGTGAGATTGGTTATATTCGCTTGAATCAGTTTAGCGCGATCGCGGCACAGGAAATGCGCGAGGCGATTAAGGAGTTAGAGACGCAGGATGTTAATGGCTATATCTTGGATTTGCGATCTAATCCGGGCGGATTACTCTACTCTAGTATTGAGATTGCCCGTATGTGGCTCGATAAAGGCAAGATTGTGTCTACGGTGAATCGTCAGGGTAGCTCAAATGAAGAGGTCGCCAGGAATAGAGCCTTGACAGATAAACCGTTAGTTGTCCTAGTCGATGGCGGTTCAGCTAGTGCGAGTGAAATTCTGTCGGGTGCTTTGCAGGATAACGAACGAGCCACTTTAGTCGGAACTCAGACCTTTGGCAAAGGCTTGGTACAATCAGTACGTGGACTCGGAGATGGTTCGGGTTTGGCGGTGACCATTGCGAAGTATTTGACGCCCAGTGGTCGTGATATTAATAAGGAGGGGATTCCGCCAGATATTGTCATAGAACTGACTGAGGAACAACGCAAGGAATTACAGAAGGATCGGACTAAAATTGGTACGCCAGACGATCCCCAATATGTAAAAGCCCTAGACGTTCTCAACCAGGCAATTGCCGAGGAACCCAATGATCGGGCATCCGTTCAAACTCCATAGGTAGTAGGGGATGTAGACGATGCATGTTCTAGACGTGCCATGACACATCTGGCGAAAACGAAAGTCATGTCAATCTGATCATCCTCTACCCATTGACTAACAGCCCCCACCCCCACCCCAATCTCTCTCTCTAATCCCTGAAATCAGTGTTTTAGGCAGGCTGGCATTTTCCTGCCCGAATCAGCCCAATTCGACGTGCGATCGCGTCTTGCTGAGATGAAAAAGGTCCCCAGCGTTCTGAGGTTTCCTCTCCTTCTACTTGAGTGCTGGGAACAATTTCGCATTGTCCATTTTTTTGCTTGACAATATACCAGTTTCGTGTATCAGACATAGGGACTTAGAACGACAGACTGTATAGCAGTAGACACATCGATTAGGACTTTCGGCACCCTTGTAGAGACGCGCCATGGCGCGTCTCTACATAAATTATGACGTTTGTAGTCAGCGCGAAGCGTGCTGATGGCGCTTGCATCGCAACTACAAACCTAGCTTAAACTCAGTATTTATCCGTTGCCATTCCCATTCCCGGTAGCCGCGAGAACATTATCAGCCAACTTACCCGGAACTTCCTGGAGATGGTCATACTCCCAGTTAAAGAAGCCAATCCCCAACGTGAGCGATCGCAACTCTATGATAAAGTCATGCATTTCGGACTGAGGCAAATACCCAGAAATACAGTCCCATCCATTCCAACCCGATACTGGTTCATAGTTGAGAATTTGTCCCCGACGCCCGGATATCAGTTGCAGCACTTTCGAGGTAAACTCCGTTGGTGCAGACACCTGAATTGCCATAATCGGTTCCAACAGTACCGGATTACACTTGGGCATCCCTTCCGTCATCGCCACTCGTGCGGCTTGTTTAAACGCCTGTTCGGAACTATCGACGGAATGATACGACCCATTGGTTAATGTAACCGCCACATCAACAACCGGGAAGCCTAAAGGACCTTGAGACAAATACTCCCGCACCCCCGTCTCAACACCTGGAATATATTGTTTCGGAACAACGCCACCGACAATGCTTTCCGAAAAGCTAAAGCCTTCACCACGCTCCACGGGCTTAATATCGAGGTACACATCCCCAAATTGCCCATGACCGCCACTTTGATGCTTATAGCGCCCGTGGGAGGATGTGGATTTACGAATCGTTTCTTTATAAGGAATCCGGGGAAGGTGAGTATCCATCGGCAGATTATATTTGCGCCGCAATCGGTCTAACGCCACTTTTAGGTGTATTTCACCTTGTCCCCAGAGGATAATTTCATGGGTGTCCTCATGCTGCTCCCAAGCCAACGATGGATCTTCTTCTAAAAGCTTGGTTAGCGCCCCACTGAGTTTAACTTCATCCTTGCGATTTTCGGCGGTAATCGCAAAACCATAGACCGGTTTCATGGCTGGGGCTTTCGGTAATTCTTTTGCTCCCTTCTCCTCTGTACTCAGAGTGTCACCGGTGTGAATCCCCTCTAATCGTCCGATCGCAACAATATCACCTGCCTTTGCTTCTGGGGTAGACTGCTGTTGCTGACCAAAGATATGGTATAATCCACCAGCCCGAATTCCATTGAGAACTGAACCATCAGTGAGTTGACCTGTCCAAACTCGTGCCAATGAAAGTTTGCCCCCTTGGGGAGTGTAATAGGTTTTCAGCACTTGGGCTACGGTTGCGCTACCTTTACCCGTCAATCCCCGACGTTCCGCCGTGGCTTCTGGGGCGGGGGCTTCCCGTAATAGGGCATCAATCAGGTGGCGCACCCCATAATCTTGTTCGGCGACACCGATAAATACAGGCACAATTAAATCCGCCCCCAATTCCATTTTTAGGTCCTTGACAATTTCCTCTTGGGGCGGTTCAATTTCCTCTAGAAGTTCTTCGAGTAAGTGGTCATCAAAATCTGCCAAGGCTTCCAGCATTTCTTCCCGTGCGGCATGTTCGGCGTCTTTGAGGGAGTCGGGCAGGGGTACAGGGTCAGCCGGAGCGCCTGTATGATAATGAAACGCTTGTTCAGTGACTAAATCAATAAACCCGATTAGCTGTTCTGCTTTGCCAATCGGGTACTGATGAGGAACAATGGGGCGGGAGGATACCCCTTTCAAGGCGTCTAAAATCTGGCGATAGGATTGACCGCAGGCTCCCCCGTCACAGGAGAGTTGATCGATTTTGTTGACAAAGACGAGGTGGGGAATTTTCCAGTCATCCAGAAACTTGAATAAGGGGGCGAGCATCAGCACGCGATCGCTCGTGGGTTCACAGACGACAACAGCCGCATCGACACCCATAAGCGCATTATAGGTTTCTTGGGCAAACTCAATCGAACCCGGACAGTCAATCCAGTTGAAGCGAATCCCCTGATATTCGGTATCGGCGACATTGATCTCCACTGTCATCGTGCGATCGCGTGCTTCGGCTATGGCATCCCCTACCGTGTTTCCATCTTTGATGTTCCCTTTCCGAGATGTCGCCCCGGTAACGAACAACAAACTTTCTAACAGGCTGGTTTTACCACTCAAATAGGGACCAACAATTGCCACATTACGGGTGGCGGTTACGGCGTTTTGGTTCATATTTTCCCCCAGACTAATGTTAATCAAGTGATCGGTTAAGGGAGTGAGGTCTTGTCTCCTCTCTAAGTTAAGCGATTGGCTCACCTCTTAATCTGCCCATCTGTGGCATTTATCGCATTTATGGATATGGAGCAGATGAGCAACTCTCTGTTTATCAAATTAGCGCGTTCTGTCCTCAATTTGATAATTTCGCCAGGTTGGGTCAGGAAAATTACTGTTAAGTTAAGTAACGTTGCTTCCCATCAATGTCTTCTAATTTTTATGTATATTCCCTGGTTTAACAGTTAAAGTTGTATAAAAATGGTATAATTTTATCGCCACATCAGCTTAATATTTTTTTAACAATGACAGCTTGCTGGGTAGGGAAGCCGGGGAAAACGTTTGAGATCAGGTTCAGCTAAATGATGAAACACCCACGTACCCGTAAAAAACCTTCTGCCTTGTACTATCAATTAAGCTTACTGTTGCTGAGTATTAGCGTCGGTGCAATTGCTGCTAATCATTCTCTGGCGTCGGATAGGGTGGGAAACGTTCCCATGAACCCAGACGCGCCATGGCATAATTCTACATGCATCCCTGTACCCCTACACACCTGCACCCCTGCACTGCTATTCCAGACAGAACCAACTGACTATCTGGCTCAATCTATCCCTCCTCTGAAGCCAACCCAACCCGCTGCACTAGAACAGCTAAACCAGGGATTGAGGTTAATTCAGCAAGGGAATGTCGCCGACGCGATCGCGGCATTTCGTCAAGCGGCACAACTCAACCCCCAGCTTGCCCCGGCGCACTATAATCTAGGACTAGCCTTGCGCCAAGCAGGGCAACTACAAGCCGCTGCTGATGCGTTTTACCAGGCGACTCAGATCGCTCCCAACTTTGCTCTGGCTTACGCGAATTTAGGCGCGGCGTTGTTGGAAGGGAAGAATTTGCCCCAAGCACGGGATGCTTTGAGACGAGCAATTGAACTTGATCCGGAGTTAGGGGTTGCCCATTATAATTATGGGTTAGTCCTGTCTGAATTGGGAGAATATGAGGTTGCGATCGCGGCGTTCCAGAACGCGATGCAGTTGAGCAGCAATGCGCCAGAACCTGCGTATCATTTGGGACTTGTTTATCTGCGACAGGGGCAGCTTGAGCAGGCGAAAGCAGCATTTGAGCAAGCCATCAAAATCAGCCCCCAATATCCAGAAGCTTACTATAATCTAGGGTCAATTTTATTTGAACAGGGAGATTTAGATGGAGCGCTAGCAGCCTTCCGCCAATCCGCTGAAAGTAACTCGAATTATGCCAATGCTTATTATGGGGCAGGGTTAGTCTTTCTGCGCCAGAATCGATTACGTGATGCCCAGCAAGTTCTACAATATGCTAGAGACCTTTATCAGGCTCAAGGTAACGCTCAGTGGGCAGCCTCTGCCGAACAACTGTTGGAGCAAACTCGCTATCCTAATCGTTAGCCAATACCGAGTAGCAAAAAACGGGAGCATCCCGTTTTGGAAACACCATTCCCAAAAGCAACGATATATATCGTGGAAAGGTGAGGCTGTGGGAGAGTTTTTGACTGGGGGAAACTTCAGGCTAAATTACAACCCATTGCCAATTAAAATAAACGGTGCCCAATAATAAGGATGACTGAGACGATTCACCACTTCAGGTTTTAGCCCATTCCGCACCCGCACGGCTACCCTAGCACCTCGTTGTTCTCCCAAAGCCGTATAATCACCCGTAATCAGAGCAATTTGGGCTTGTCGCAGGGCTTCAGCTTTCGTGATAGCCTCACCTTGCCATGCCGCATAAAAGGCATTCATCAAGGCTTGAGTGCCGCCATCATCCACCGTCCATAATGAAGCAATAGCCGCCCTAGCACCAGCCCTTTGCATCTGATAGCCTAGACCCAGAATTTCTGCACCTGTACCCAGATTGCCACCAAGTCCAGTTTCGCAGGCAGAAAGAACCACTAAATCCACGTTATTTAGGTTCCAGTTGCGGACATCAGCAATGGTAACAGGAGTTCCATCACCAAACAGAATAAAAGAATCTTCCGGGGTTCCGACTACAATTGCCCCGTGAGTAGCAAAATGTAAGACGTTATAGTCACCCATTTTCGGTTTCGTGTCTTCAAGATTGAAGGCGTTATCAAAGAGTTGAGTTGTATTAGGAACCGTTGCGGCTAACGTTTCCACTTCCACTCCAGCATAGGGCAAACCGCCAAATTCAAACTGTTCTTGACCCATGGTAAAGCTATAGTTTCCTTTAGTAAATGCCCCCGCCAGAATCTTGAGTTGGGATTGGGGTTTTGTGTTGAGTTCAGTCAGAGAAGCCGCCGTAATATTATTGATGCGGTAGCGTTGGACTAACCATTGTTCACCATCGTGCAAAGCCGCAAGCGGAATGTAGCGGAGTTGTCCATCGGGGGCGTAGATCAGGGTTTCGGCATCTGCTGCGGCAAGGTCATTTTCTAAGGGTTTAATCAGCCAGTTGTAGAGTTTTTGAGCTGGAGCTTTAGCATTAATTGTAGGGTTTCGTAAGGCTTGATGTAACGTTAAAATTTCCTGATTAAGTTGTTCTTTAGTAACGGTGACAGTACGGCGAATAGGGGGAGAGTCAGGGGTGGTAAGGATAAGTTCGATGCGATCATCTAAAATTAGGGGATAGAGAAGGACGGCATTCTGGTGGAGATTTCTGAGGTTATCTTGTAAGCCGATAAAATCTTCTAATTCGTCTACTAAATCGGGTCTACGTGTCTTGGGAGTGAGTTTAGAAATTAGTTCTTCTACTTCGTCACTTTCGATAAAGGTGTTGAAATCGGCGAGAATTGTTTCTTGAGTTTCCACGAGTTGAGCGATGCGCTGTTCCTCTTCGGGAGTACGATTACTTTTCTGTCGCAATTGGGTAAGTTCTTTACCCAAAGTAATGGCTTGATCAAGAATGGCTTGGTAGTTTTCTGTAACTTGTTGTTCTGGGGGTAAATTGGGTACGCCTTTGGCTGTATTTCCTGTACCGCGCACGTTGTTCAAGTAATCGTCGAGTTCTTGGACTTTGAGTAAATCGAGGACTCGTTGGGCTTCGAGGATACGGTTTTGTTGTAATAATAAGTCAGCTAAATGGCGATAATCATCAGCAATGGTTTCAGTGTAGGATTCCTGTTGGTCTTGGGAAAGTCCCTTGATATTATCCCGAATCGCTTCTCTAACATTGACCGCCTGCTTAAAGAAGATAATCGCTAATTCTGGTTGATTCTGTGCCTCTAGCAAATAACCAATATTATTGAGCGTATGTCCTTGATCTCCTTTGTCACCCGTTTCCTGGTTAATTAGTAAGGCTTGCTGGTAGAAATCCCAGGCTAATCCGTATTGCTCTAGTTCAAAGTGAACCCTGCCTATATTGAGGAGAAATGCTCCTTCTGATTGCTTGTGACCGAATGATTGGCTGATGGTTAACGCTTGCTGCAAGTACTCCAATGCTAATTCTTCTTTTCCCTGTTTGAAATAAACAGCCCCAATATTATGGAGTGTCGAGGCTTCCAGGAATTTTTTGGATTCTTTATTTGCAACTGTTTTGAGTACGGCTGAAGCTTGCTGGTAAAAATCTAAGGCTAATTCGTACTGTTTGAGCTGGAAGTGAACATTTCCAATCGCGTTGAGCGCTTGCACTTCACCCACAATGTCCCCAATCGCGCCCCCGCCCCTCCCGATAACTACCATTCGTCCAGGGATTCTGGCGCGTTCTAGGGCTTGTTGATAGGACTCCAATGCTAGGTCATATTGTCCGAGTAACTTATAAATCTGCCCGACCTCGAAATTGACTCCATCCCCGGCAACTAAAGCCATGTCCTGCTCAATCGATAAGGCTCGCTGATAGGCTGCCAACGCTAATTGGTACTCTCCTAAGATGCTGTAAACAAAGCCCATGTACTTAAGCGTGTACCATTGCGATCTTTTATAACGAATTTTTCGGTAAATAACTAAGGCTTGCTGGAATTTATCTAAGGCTTCTCGATACTGATTTTGCTCGACGAGATGAATACCATAGGTACGATACAGATTTGAGATCAGAATCAGGGCTCTTTCCCTATCGCTATTGTCGAGTTCTCTACTCATTCGCAACAATCGCTGGTAGTAATTCAACGCCTGATCATAGTCTTCTCTCTCTTCGTAAATTATCCCAATGTGGTAGAAGGTTTCTCCCATACCCGCCTTGTCGCCTATTTCTTGATAAATTAATAAGGCGTCCTCGAAATTACTTAATGCTCCTTCAACGTTATCCCAGGCATTCCGACGTCTACCTTCTCTCAGCAACCGATCAGCTTTAGCTTTCTGAGCTTGGTCTTGGTCAGAAAGTGTTTGTGCGACTGCAGGCGAGAGACTCAAGGTTGGTAGTAAGAAGGCAGACGTTAGTACCAGCAGTAAAGTGGCAAAGCTGAGGCTGACTAATTTTAGACCCATGGTTCAGTCCTCCATCAAGGGAAAATACAGATTGTGATTCATTGATCTATCTCTCATCGGTAGGGGAAATATGCGACATCTTTTTTGTTATAAGTATTTATACGGATATTCAAAAATTATGGGAAATTTTTCGATAAGCCAATGCCTGCCTATTCCGAGGAAATTCCTGATATTTGATTATACTTTAACATAAGAGCCATCAAAACTTAGGGTAAGTTTACTAACGATGAAATTAACTAGCGCCGTTGCTCTGCTAATCAATATATGGGCGTTCAGTAGTTGGGGATGGGGGGTCACTCAAGCTGCTGAACCTAGTCATGGGAGTTCTTTTAAAGAGTTGTGTCAAAACCAAGCCGATTTATCAGTCGAGGCGGGACGAACAGTACAGTTGCTGTTAGCAGAAGTAGGCACCAATGATTGTGAACTTGCTGCCGAAAATCTGTCAAGTCGCACTGAGCTTTCCCTCAACAGGCAAGAAATCAGTGATCTGAGTCCCTTATCAGAACTTACCAACCTGGAGTCGCTTCACCTCGACGGCAACCAAATCACAGATATTTGCCCTTTAACAGAACTCACCAATCTGAAGTATCTTACCCTCAGACGCAACCAAATCACAGATATTTGTCCTTTAACAGAACTCACCAACCTGACTGAGCTTTCCCTCGAAGGCAACCAAATTGCTGATGTTAACTCTCTAGCAGAACTTACCAACCTGGAGTTCCTTAACCTCGAAAACAACCAAATTACAACTATCAGTCCTTTAGCCGAACTACAAAATCTGAAACGGCTTCACCTCGAAGACAACCAAATCACAGATATTAGCTCTCTGGCAGGATTACAAAATCTGACATGGCTTCACCTCGAAGACAACCAAATCACAGATATTAGCCCTCTTTCTGAATTCACCAACCTGAAAGGACTTTTCCTAGTTCTCAACCAAATCAAAGATATTAGCCCTCTTTCCCAACTCACCAACCTGAAGGCGCTTGAGCTCAAGTTCAACCAAATCCAAGATATCAGCCCTCTGGCAGAATTACAAAATCTGACATGGCTTGACCTCGAAGACAACCAAATTACAGATATTAGCCCTCTTTCTGGACTCACCAACCTGACGTTTCTTAGCCTCACATATAATCAAATCCAAGATGTCAGTCCTCTTTCTGGACTCACCAACCTGAAGAGGCTTCAGCTCAACTTCAACCAAATCCAAGATATCAGCCCTCTGGCAGAACTCACAAACCTGGAGACGCTTAGTCTCAACGGTAACCAAATCACAGATGTCAGTCCTCTTTCCGGACTACAAAATCTGAACGCGCTTAGTCTCAACGGTAACCAAATCACAGATATCAGCCCTCTTTCTGGACTCACTAACTTGAAGGTACTTCACCTTACAGAGAATCCGATTTTTTCGGATAGCTCCGAAGGAGCACAACCAACTTGCCCAGTCAGTCCTCCAGATATTTGCTATTTTTGAGAACTCCCTTGATGGGTGAGATTGTGATCACCTTATTTTAACTAGAGTTGTCTAAATTAGAAGAATATGAAGTTGCGATCGCGGCGTTCCAGAAAGCGATGCAGTTCTCTGTTTCAGCCTTAGCTTGTGAACTCTTGGATTGACTTATTAGGGGTGGGTTTTTGAAATTATGCATTTGAATGACCCAGACTTGGAATTCTTCCCAGAATTGAGGATCGGCTGTCGTGGTTTTCAGAGTGAGAGCGTCTTTTTGGGAAAAAACTGTCACAATAATTACCCATGTTCTCGAAAAAAGTCAGTTCAACTTGAGTGGCTTTTACTGTCCTCACCAGTAAGAAGCGGTCTAGGCATTTAACATGGCTCTGTAATAGACGGGTTCTGGGTTGGAGTAATGTTAGGCGGGGTGAAGTTGGCTTGCTTTAACATAGGGTTCAATCCCATAGGGCTGACAGGATAACCCAATTCAATCAGTTTTTTTGTCTGTTGGTATTAATGAAAATGAGATAAAATCACTTTATTTTTTTCTCAACAAGTTCTGGTTTAACCTTGAAGTTACACGTTTGAGTGAACTATAGTGACGGTGGATTAATTAGAGGCTTAAGCGAAAATTTAAACCGAGAACTAAAGTTATGACATTTTTATTGAACTCTGATAATGTTTTCGATTATTTAGTTGAGCATGGTTTTTGCCATCCATCAGAGCTAGCTCTCAGTCAGGTTGAGCCAGTTGCTGCCAAAAACTTTAACTTATTGGTAAAGTTGACCGATACTCATAAGCTTTTGGTCAAGCAGGAACGGCACAATCAGGACGGAAAAGCGGCTGGCGAGTTTTGGGGAGAGTGGCAGATGCAAGTGTTTTTGCAGCAATTTCCAGAGGTTGAACATCTACGCCCATTTCTGCCAGACGTGTTGCATTTTGATCGGGATCATTCAATTCTTGTCTGCCGTTACCTGGATAATTACCAGGATTTAATGGAATTCTACAGTAAGGAAAAGAATTTTTTACCAGAAATTGCGGTGGCAATTAGTACGTTCTTGGCGACTCTCCATCGCGATACGTTTAACTGCCAAGACTATCAGTATTTCTTTGCTCAACAGTCGGAGCAGCTCACGAGTGACCAAGTTCCTAAATTAATTCGAGGATTGGAACGGATTGGACCGGAAATTTTTGGTCAAGTGCCTGCTGATGGGTTGAAGTTTTTTGCCCTTTATCAGCGGTATGATAGTTTGGGGTGTGCGATCGCGGAGTTAGGTAATGCATTTTCTCCCTGTTGCCTGACTCACAATGACCTGAAGTTGAATAATATCCTGGTTCACAGCGATTGGGAGCAAACTACTGATAGCATTGTCCGTATTATTGACTGGGAGCGATCGGCGTGGGGAGATCCAGCGTTTGATTTAGGAACACTACTTGCCAGCTATGTGCAAATTTGGCTCAGTAGCTTGGTGATCAGTAATTCACTCAGTATCGAAGAATCTCTGCGTTTAGCGGCGACACCCTTGGAACAGCTTCAGCCTTCCATTGCTGCTCTAATTCAAGCGTATTGTGACACGTTCCCGGACATCTTTAATCATCGCCCTGATTTCTTACAACGGGTGGTGCAATTTACGGGTTTTGCTTTAATTCAACAGATTCAGGCAATGATTCAGTATCAAAAGTCTTTTGGCAATATGGGGATTGTCATGCTTCAAGTTGCCAAGACGTTGTTATGTCGTCCAGAACAATCGATGGCGACGATTTTTGGTGCGGCGGCGGTTCAATTGACTCAGCGTAGAACAAACACCACATTAGGGGATCTTCTTTGTCCATCCGTGTCAACTTAAGCTCAACCCCCTCACCCCCAGCCCCTCTCCCACACGGGGGAGAGGGGAGCAAGAAAGAAGCGTAAGTTCCAAGATATTTAGTGACAAACGATTATGCAATTACTCGATTCTCTTCAAACTCAGCGAACAACTGAGGCAACTGGGCGATTACTCGATGTTCTGGATGATATTGTTAATCAAGTTGAAATTCAGTCTAAATTCTCGATACGTCATCCCGACTACAAACCGTGGGAATTGCCGGCTGAGACAGTTGCCCGTTTTCAGACAATGCCTGAACAGATACAGCAGAAGTATCTGAGTCTGCAACTGTGTAATTTTCTCTACGGTATTTATTACAACGGTTCGATGCGAACTGCCCTAGCACTTGATGGCAAGGGGAATAATTTGCCCTTGGATCTGGAAAATAAGACGGTTTTGGGGGTAGATGTTGGATTTTACGAACGATTGCACCAAAGCAATCAGGGAAAGGGATACTTCGATCCAGGTTGGTATATCGTCAGGCAAGAGAGTGATGGCACTCTTGCTGTAACGAAGAAGGGGTTAACGTTACATATCCAGCGCTCGCAACATCTCCACCCTGTTGAAGCGCAGACGGATGTAGGGAACTGGGTAGCGATCCGGATGCCCCAAAATGTTGTACAAAACGGGTTTTACATGGCAGTTGGCAATGCGGGGTTCCAGAGTCATCATCATCCCGGCTACTCTCCAGAGCTGGTGCGCGTCTACTTCAGCCTAACCCCTGAAGGCGCGATCGCACTCATGAATAGTCTGACACAGCAGTTGAACGACATTTCCATTCCATTTACCTTTAAGGTACTATACAACCCCACTGACTACGGACGTTATGACTCAGGAGTTCTCTATTTTGAGAAGTCTAACTATGAGGCTGTTCGTCAGGTTCTTGAGAGTATTTATGCCCAAACACGAGGGCATTTTCACCCAGATGTGCCTCTATTCACTAAATTACTTGCACCGGGGCTAGGTTTAGCAGAGGAACCTGACCAAAAATTTGCAGCCCAAGAAAGTTTTGGGATGAATCGCTGCCAAATTGTTGCCAATGGTTTACTGGACGCTTGGCACAAAGGGGATAATTCGCCAAATAGTCGGATGAACGCGATCCTCCAGCAGTTCTCCCGCTTAGGGATTGACTGGCAGCGTTCCTACCTCAATGCCAACTCTGAAGACATTTACACACCGTTGAACCGATGAAACTAACTGACCTCATGCCGTCACCCGTCGTCTCATCACGGCAAATCCGCCCTGTTGTGAATAAAGGTTTGGAGTCTGATTTGCCTTTTTACCGTAAACTAGGACGGACTGATTTAACCGTTAGTTGTCTGGGATTAGGGGGCGGTGGTGGCATTTCCAGTGAAGACACTCTCTACGCTTTCGAGCAAGGAATTAACTACTTTTTTTATTCGAGTGATTTGCACCACTATATCTATAGTTCCATGTCTGATGCCCTGCGTAAATTATGCGGGCGGAAATCATCGGTACGCGAGAAAGTGGTACTGGCGACGGTAACTTACATCAAAAGTCCTGAGATGGCAATCTCTGCGTTATTAGATCAGTTTCTGGAACTAAAAATTGACTACATTGATATATTGTTTTGGGGCTGGATAGGTACGAATGATGGATCAGTTTTAAAGGATTGCTTGCAGCTTTCCCCCGATTTGAGAGGCGCTAATTCTGTTTATCAGCGCACGGTCGAAAGAATGATTGGTACATCAGAGCGACTCAAGCAAATGGGAGCTGTTCGTTATATTGGTGCTTCTTTTCACGATGTCAATCTAGCAAGGATGTGGTCTAATAGTCCACTATTGGATGTGGTGATGGTTCGTCATAATGTTGCTCATCGGTCTGCCCAGAGTCACCTGTTCAATCCGTTAGATGTGCAGAACCCACAACGACCCGGTATTGTTACGTTTAAGTCTACGGGTTCTCATTCAGGAGCGCTCTGGGATGCTCCCCCCGGTCTGCCAGAGGAATGTTGGCGACCTTTAGTGCCAGATTTATACCGCTACTCCTTAAGCCAAAATTGTGTGGATGTCTGCTTAATGGGTTTACAAGAGCGATGGGAAATTGATGCCGCGATCGCAGCTACCCGAAAGGGCAAATTAACGGCTACAGAAATTGATTACCTTAACCTCTATGGCGATTTACATCTCAGGAAAATCCCAGTTGACGATATTCTCACTGAAAAATTACTTTGCTCTATCTAATCTTTAACCAATATCCATTCATTCCTGAAAAATTATGCCAGAAGATTTGATTTCTAAATTATCACGACCAGACATTTCACCAGCAACCGACGAGGAAATCCTTGCATATTTACGACGTTCTCGCCAAATAGCTAAAATAGCTGCTGCTATTGACCGAGAAACAGTGATCATGAATGCCTGTAAGCAGCTAGGAATTGTTATTTCTGAGGAAGAGTTACAAGCCGCAGGGGATAGCTTTCGTCAAGAACATAAGCTGTTAAGTGCGCCTGAAACCTTGGCATGGTTAGCACAGTATCGTATGACTGTAGAGGATTGGTCACGGGGAATTCATGTATCGCTACTGACACAACGGTTAAAGGAAATTCTTTTCGGTGAAACTGTTGATACTCATTATATGAGTAACCGCAATGATTATCGGCGCGTCGCTCTATCTCAGATTTTAGTGTATGAACGGGTTGAAGCTGAGAGAATCATCCAACTTATCCGAGTACAGCCCGCTTCGTTTTGCGCTTTAGCTCTGGACTATTCTCAAGGGAAACAGTCAAAAGAAAATGGTGGTTTTTTGGGTATTCACTTTCTCGCAGAGTTACAACCAGAAATTGCCCAAGCTGTGACCAATCGCTCTGAAGGAGAAGTGATTGATCCTATTCAAACACAACTAGGCTACCACATTCTAAAACTTGAGAAGTGGTTGCCGATTGAATTTAGGGAAGTAAGGGAGCAAATATTGGAGTATCTCTTTCAGACTTGGCTAGAGAATAAAAGCTACTCTACACATCTTGTCTAATAGTTTCCATAAAATGATTATAAGCATCAATAATTTGAGTTTAGGATAAACTTAAAGCTATTGATATAGCAGTAGACACATCGATTAGGACTTTCGACACCATTGTAGAGACGCGCCATGGCGCGTCTCTACATAAATGATGTGTCCTAACAGCTATTGCGGTTGCTATAAATCGATACAATTTTGCATTCCCTAAAGCTATACTTTAGGAGTAAATAATGCATTAATTATTTCGCTATTTGTTGTTTGTTTTCGTGGCTATTTATTGTGCATTTACTATAATAAAAACAAGATAGTAGAGCATTAAAATCTACTGCCTTGTACATCTTTAAATATGGAGTAAATGTTCCATGCCTACGATCAAAGTTTCCGATTTGAAGCCTGAAGGATACAACTTGTTCTCTGACTCAGAAAGTTACATGAAAGAACTATCTGAGGACGAATTAGGAACAGGAATATATGGAGGTGCTATATCAACACCTGCCTGTGCTGTTGTTGTTCTAGTAGCCTATACAGTCTCAATCATCGCTTCGGCTGCTCAATCAAAACCTAAAAGCCCTCACAGACCTGGATAATGCGTCTTTGATCTACATAATTGTAGAATGAATAAGATGCTGTAAACAGCGCCAGGATAAGCTTCTATTTAATAAGTAGAAGTAATCCTTAATTATAAGCCCTCTGAATTATATCAGAGGGTTTTAAAGTGAATCCCAGGACTGATCATCGCCAAGTGCAGAAACTACCATAGTAACCATGAAATAGCAAAAATTGGGGCGGGTTTAGTCCTATCTGGGTGCAATCAAAAGATAGTAGTGAAACCCGCCCCTACAGATATTCAATGCCTTTTCCAATACTAAAAACGTAAGCCAATAAATTCTACAAAAAACTGTGCTTTTTATTTCTTTCCAATGCTGATTTTAAGCTTTACAAATATAATTTTAAATTCTACTATAGTAGTAGGGTTAAACAAGCAAACGCTTAAGTTTAACCAAAAAAACTAACGTGATAGAAGGATATTTTTCAATGGCTAACATTGCAATTTCAAACTTGTCTCCATCGGGTTTTGATCTGTTTGATGATTCTGAAAGCTATTTGCAAGAATTGTCTGAACAGGAATTGAGTTTTCAGGGTGGGGTAATGATCACCCCTACAATCACAACCACGATAACCACGACAACTTTAACTCCCACGATAACAACTACCATGACTCTCCCCCTGCGTCCACGATAGACTAACTGATACTAAAGACAAAAGTAAATACCCCTTCTAAGGAACTACTTAGCTTGGGCTTTTGTCCGTCAATTAGTCTGTCTTAGTAATCCTAATATCTGTCTCTAACGGTAGTTATGAGGCAGATGTTTTTTTAGGGAGATAGTTAAGACGAGTAACGAAACATTACGGTATAGCAAGTTTCGGGCAGAATAAACAAAGCCATCTGATGCTCGTCAGATGACTGTTAAGGTTTAAATGGCTGATTGCCTACACCAACGAAACGCTCAATTTAATCCACGTTGTTGTTTGATTCGAGCCGACTAATAATTTCAACTTGCTCAATTTTTTGCTTCAGCCATGCACTAAATAAATTTGAAACAATTTCAAGGCGAGTTTTATCATCCAATTCCGGTTGAATCATCTCCTCAACAAAAATTAAGTGTACCCCCTGAGACGTCATAATAGGCTTCAGCATCTGCGGCGGCGTAGCAGCAAAAACAGCAGCCGAAATCTCCGGCTTCATATCCTGACGTTGAACCATCCCTCGATATCCTCCTTTTCGCCGCAACTCCACAGTTTGAATGTATTGTTGAGCAACATCATAAAAACTCATCTCCTCTGTAGTGATTGCATAGAATAGTTCCATCGCTAAGTCTTCATCATCCAGCACCACCTCATAAATTACTGCACTCGCATAATCTAACTGATGCTCATAAAAGTAGGGTTCAACCTTATCGGCAAATAAATAAGCAGCTAATTTCCCAGAGATAGCCGTGTAATAAACAATTTCTTCAAAATCATCTAAAGATAGACTCTGTTTTTTCAACCACGTCCACGTCTCATCAGCACTGAGAAGCTTATTCATGAATCGAAACTGATTGGCAGTTTCTTGAAGTTCCTCAGTTTCCATCGTTATTCCAGCTTCACTAGCCGCAGTCGTAATAATCTTACGAGTCACAATCTGCTCAACTAAATCAGGAATTTGGCAAGATAGCTTGACCTGATTCAAAATGTCTTCATTTGTAATCGTAATAACTTGTGACATTTTATTGCTCCGATCTTGTCAAAATTTAATGTGTTAAAAAAGCCACTCTAATGCAGGTAAATTGAGGTATTTACAAATCAAGTCCTCCCTTTTGTAACTTTTTAAATGGATTAATAATGAAATCAATAATGCGTCGCTGCCGAACAATAACCTCAGCCGTTGCTGTCTGTCCCGGCGTTAAGGCAGTACACCCTTGTGAAGTTTGGATACAAGTCTGTTCCAACTCAATTTCTAGGTCAAAGGTAGCAATCGCACCCTGCTCAGTTTCCGTCACCTTAGACGTGGGCGAAATCTGGCTTACTGTTCCTTCAATTACTCCGTAATCTTGAAACGGATAAGCATCAAACTTCATCTTGACAAGCATCCCTTCACGCAGCGTTCCACTTTCAGATGTCGCCATCTGCGCCCGCAGAATAAGAGAAGCATTCTTGGGTGCAATTTCAGCAATTAATGTAGTCGGTTGTACTACCGCCCCAGTGCGTTGAATCGGTAACTGAAAAACTGTCCCACTCACGGGGGCGCGTAACACTCGTTGTCCTAACTGAAATTCCCAAGCTTGAATCTGACTTTTACTCTGAGCAATTTCGGCTTTAAGGGCGGTAATTTGGGTTTGCAGTTGTTTGAGCTGTTCTTCACTTTTTAGTATAGCTATTTTCCCCGAATGAATCAAACTTTGATAGCTCTTTTCCTGCTCTTGTAAGCGCAGTTTGGCTTGCTCAATATCAGACTGGGCTTGATGAATAATCCTCTGATAGCTGCTTTGTTGCTCTTCCTTCCGTAGCTTCGCTTGCTGCACATCCGACTCCGCTTGTTCCTGCAATCGTTGCCGTTCTTGAGCCAAATCTTCCTGCTCAACTACCTTAATTTCGGGAACCACACCTTGCTCCTGAATTTGGCGGTAACGTTGGACTTCTCGTTGTGCCTTAGCTAAACGAATTTCTGCTAAATTCAAGGCAGTTTTGCTATATTCAAGGTTTTTATTTGCCTGATTGACTTGCGCCAGTTTCTCCTCCTTTTGTAAATTGTAAGAATTTCTGAGAGACTCTAAATTCTGCCGTGCTTGCTCCACTTGAGCCTGTTTTTCCAATGATTGAGCCTGGTTCTGTTGTTGTTGAGTGCGAACTCCCAGAAGCAATTGGTTTTTCATTAATTCTAACTGTGCCAGCCGATTTTGTTGCCCTTCCAATCTCGTCTGAGCTTGCTGAAGTTCGCTCTTAATCTCCTCAGATTCTAGTTCCAGTAACGGCTGCTTGTTTGTTACCAATTGACCTTCCTTAACTAAAACCTTAGCTACTGTCCCCGCCACGGGTGCATCGACTTTAAACACATTTCCCTGCGGCTCTAGTCGTCCTCTGGCACTCCCGGTTTCATCGACTTTAGATAGCATAGCCCAGGGTAAGGTAATCCCCGCAAACACGACTAAAAAATACAACAACCCCCGCGTCCAAACTCGCGGTACAGTATCAATCAGTTCCTTAGTCAAGGATGACCAATCCTCACTCATCTGTTCAGAGGAGTTTACCTGATTAGGTAGTGCTGTTTGAGCCGGATTATCAGTCATAATCGCTTCAGTCTGTTCTTTCTCACCACGATAGTGACCATTCCGACTCCCTGGTTCCTGTGTCGATAGGTTTGGCATATTCTTCTTGATTGTTAATTCTTCATTGTTCATTAGAATTTATAAGGAAAGCCTGTCAGTTAATTGTGGGATGGATTTGTTTTGTAGTGAGGGCTTTAGCCCTCTCCAGTTATGCGTTATAGCACTAAAGTGCTTACTACAAACAAAGCACTATTTTAGGTGTGCCACGCCACTACAAAGGTGACAGGCTTCCTTTCTAAGGGCAGGTCTGAGACGGATTAAAATGTCAGCGTTCAGAATGATAAATTACACTAGACATTTTCTAATTCCCATTAGCGTTAACCGTTAATTCAACCCGTCATCGTAAGTTGTTGCTGATTCAGGTAAAAATACTGACCCCGCTTTGCCATTAATTCATCGTGAGTTCCGCTTTCCACCAAAACGCCTCTATCTAACACCAAAATTCGGTCAGCATTCCGGACTGTTGACAGGCGATGAGCAATCACCAACGTTGTCCGATTCGTCAGAATCGTATTCAGATTAGTCTGAATAATCCGTTCCGATTCAGCATCCAGATTACTCGTCGCTTCATCTAAAATCAACAATCGCGGATTTCCTAATAAAGCACGAGCAATCGCGAGACGCTGTCGTTGTCCCCCCGATAACATTCCTCCCCCTTCACCAATTTGGGTTTCATAACCCATGGGCAATTCTTTAATAAACTGATGCGCTCCCGCCTGTTTAGCGGCTTCAATCACATCATCCAACGTAGCTTCGGGATGACCCACTGTAATATTCTCCCGTATTGTACCCCCAAATAGAAACGTATCCTGGTCAACCACACCAATTTGCTGACGGAGCGATCGCAGGGATAAACTGGTAACATCGTAGCCATCAATGAGAATCTTCCCTTCAGTCGCAGGATAAAGTCCCAAAACCAGTTTAGAAATCGTCGTTTTCCCTGAACCACTACGCCCAACCAGCGCCACCATTTGCCCTGGCTGCACGTCAAAACTGACATTTTCTAGCGTATTCAGATCACTTTCGGGATGGTAACGAAACGTGACTTGCTCAAACCGAATATGTCCGCGAATTGGGGGTAAGAATTGACGAGCTGAGGAGTGTAAATCTTCCTCGGGTTCAGCATCAATCACATCATTAATCCGCTCCACCGCAATCACTACTTCCTGCAACTCATTCCACAACACAATCAGCCGCTGGAAAGGACTAATCACATTCCCCAGCAACATATTAAACGCGACTAATTGCCCAATCGTGAGTTCATTTTGAATCACCAGCCACGCGCCAAACCAGAGTAGGACTGTCGTGACTACGGCTTCAATGGTTAAGCTAAATGTCTGGAGTGTATTGCCAATCACCTGCCCAGAAAAGGACGTTTTAATCGACTTACCTAACAAATCCTCCCAATGCCAGCGCACCGTTTGCTCAACTGCCATGGATTTGACAGTACGAATACCGGTCAAGGATTGGATTAAGTACGCTGTCTCTTCACTAGACGCCGCAAAAATCTCACGGGAAACCCGCTGTAAAAACGGTGTCGCAATTAATGCCAATACCACAAATGGTGGGACAATTACTAACGTTAACAGCGCCATCTTCCAACTGTACCAAAACATTAATCCCACATAGACAAATACAGTTAATAAATCCAGAAGAATGGATAGAGCTTCCCCCGTAAGAAAACGCTGAATCTTGCGATTTTCCTGGACACGAGAAATAATGTCTCCCACATAACGGGACTCAAAGAAACTCAAGGGAAGCCGGAACGTATGGCTAATAAAACCGACAATCAGCGCTAAATCGACTCGGTTGGCGGTATGGTCCAAAAGGTACTGCCGTAGTCCAGTCATGGCGACTCGAAACAAGCTAAAGAGGAGTAAGCCTAACCCAACGGCGGTTAACGTCAACGTGCTGCGCTGTACAACTACCCGATCTAACAGTAACTGAGTAAATAGGGGTGTGATTAGTCCAAAAACCTGAATCAGAACTGACGCAATCAACACCTCCAGCAATACCAGTTTGTGGGGTTTTACGAGTTCAAAGAATTGCCAGAAGGGAGTGCTGGCTGCTTGAGCCTGCTTGAGCAGGGCTGTAGGTTGGAGTAATAAGGTATAGCCTGTCCAATCCGCTTTAAATTGGGCATGAGTTAGGCTACGCTGACCAATAGCCGGATCAGCCACAATCACGCGATCGCCTGTGACTTCATAAACGACAATATAGTGCTTCCCTTGCCAATGGACAATCGCCGGTAACCGTTGTTCAGCCAGTTTATTCAAACTAGCTTTCACCGGACGAGTCGTAAACCCAATACTCTCAGCAGCGGCGGCTAACCCGCGCAGTGACGCGCCATTCCGGTCAACATTGGCAATGTCCCGCAGGCGATTCACACTAAACCGCTTCCCCCAGTAACGCCCCACCATCACCAAGCAAGCCGCACCGCAATCCGAGGCACTTTGCTGGGCAAAGAAGGGATAGCGTCGGGTGATTCGCCCCCACCACTGACCTACTTTTACGGTAGGGTTGGGGAAGTACGCTCGACTAATCTGGGACTGGGGTTTTTGTTCCTCAGACAGTTGAGACATGACAACCGCCTCAGATTTATGGGGAAATGCTGTAACCGCTGGGTTGTCCGTCGATTGGCTGGCGTTTGCCCCCCTCACCTGTGAATCGCGGCGTACTGCGGATGAGTACAAATGCTCTTTTATCGAGGGATACTGGCGAATGAGCGATCGCAAAACATCACCGGGAAGATAGCCAAGCCTCAACTTGACGGAAGCTCTAGCCGCATAGGGGTGAAATTCCTCCTCTGGAAACAGCGTGAGTTCACCAAATGACGCCCCTGTCTCTAGTGACGTGATTAAATCATCTGTACTATTGAGCAATCTGACTTTACCTGCCAAAATAATATAGAGTCCCACCGTCGCCTCTGCTGTCTGCCAGAACCGTTTACCGGGGGTTGGCTGGAGAATTTGAATCTGCTGAAAACAGTTTGAGAGTTCCCTATCTGAAAGAGCCTGTCCCAAGGTTTGGGCAAGCTGTTGACCAAGCTGTTCCTGGGAAAAAGTTGATGACTTCTGAACCATGAGTTAGTTACTGGTCTTGATAAGATTGAGTGACCACGGGAGTTCGGACTCGGAAGACGATTGCAAGTCCCCAATTCTGATGCGAGAGCCTTGAGGGGTTTCCAACTCCGTTACCTCTGGTGCTGAATCGGATTTGGGTCGAGTGGAGAGTCCCATTTTCTTCAGCAAAAGGTTAACGTTGCGATCGCTCACCTCAATCCCCAATTCTTTCGCCAGATGCTTACTTAACCATTGCCCGGTCCATCGCCCAAAGGAATAGCCATAATCACGAGGACTATGGCTCACCAGTTCTTTCAACCGCTCTAAATACTGATCATTAACCGTCTTCGGGCGACCAATCCGACTCTCTTGCCATTGGTGTGCCATTCCAGAACGGGCGATGTGTATCCAATGTCGTGCGGTTGCTGGACAACACCCCAAGGTTTGACAAATTTTGGCTTGAGATATCCCTTCATCTGCCAGCAACATGATTTCAATCCGCTGGCGGTACTTTTCCGGTAAATCCTCTTGCAGACTTTTTTGCAGTAGTTTGCGCTGAAACGGTGTTAGATGCTGACCTGATGTTTTCACCGTCATCTCTCCTTCTGAAATTTCAGTTATGGCGAATCACTGAGCGTCAACCATCAGAGTGATGATTTCCCCTTGCCGATACAGTCACAAGTGGGTTGTAGTTGTCACGTTTGTGACTTATAAGTCACTATTGTGACAATTATTTCGCGAGTTGTCAATCTAGTTGCGGCAATAGACGAACCCCCCTAAAGACAGAGGAAGGCATGTCGGCTAGAATTGTGGAGAACTAAAAGTCACAGCCAACTCGCTTAAGTAACAGTCACAAGTGTGGATGGACTAGCCAGCAATGAAACAGAATGGATCAAAAGGAGTTCGAGCAAGCATTTAATCGGCTAACACCCCGACGCAAGCAGGTGTTACGACGAGTATTGGCGGGTGAAACCGATGGAGCGATCGCCAAGTCTCTGAAGATTGGAGAAGCGACAGTCAGAAAACATATTGAACGGACTTGTCAAACATTAGGCTTAGACAATAACCATGCCGATGAGCGCCGTTACAAACGCTTGGAAGTCGCGAAGCTTGTTGCACAGTACAAACCTGAACTACTCACAAACTCCACCCCTGTCACTGCCAATCAGGTGACACCCGAAACAGCCAATGCCAAAGACACCAGTGATGCTGAGATAGGGGCTGCCCAAACCCCTGAGCCGACAAAATTAGCGGAACACCCTCAAGATGAACCTGATGTCATCTGGCAGTTACCCGCCATGACCCAATCTGTTCGCGAGCAGCTCCTCAAAACCTTCAGCCAACTAATTGACGAGGAACCCAAACGGAAGCAAATAGCTAAAAATCTCAACAAAATTGGCTATGAACACTACCTAAACGGGGACTTCCAAAGTGCTGCATTTTATTTACAGTGGGCAATTGAATTTAATCCCAACCTAGGCGGCGTTCACTACAACCTGGGTTCAACCTATGAAAAGCTAGAAGATAGTGAGGGAGCCTACCACCATTACCAAACAGCAGCCAACTACAAGGGACGCGCCGCCGATGCTGCCCTCAGTAACCTGGCTCGTTTGGACATTTTGGCAGGAAACAGCGCTACAGCGATTGAGCGGCTCTTGCCAAGAGTAACGCAAGTTAAGGATGCTTCCGTAAAATCCTCTGTACACAAAAATTTGGGTTGGGCGTATCTGCTGCAAAAGCAATATTCTGACGCTCAGTATCACCTGCAAAAGGCAATTGAATTAGATAGCGAACGTGCGGCTAGTTACTGTTTACTCGCACAAGTGCAAGACATTCAAGGGGACGAAAAAAGCGCTCTGGCATCATGGGCAAACTGCCTTACCTATGACACCAGAGACAAGAGACGAAAAGAAGTCGCTTGGAGATCTCCGGAATTAGACTTCTGGCAGTTTCAGGCACGCGAACGCCTAAAACCTTCAGGCAATTAAGCTGAAACTTCAACAACGTCTGAATAGGTAATGGCTTTTTCCTTTCAAGGTAGCGGTAAGCTGTTCGGCATTTAAACCTTAATATCAATAATGGCGCAATCCTTGTAGTGCGTTAAGCGAAGCCATGCCGCAGGCTTTGCATCTTGCTCGCTACTAATACCCAATTTAAATGCATGACAGCTTACTAGAGTTCGACATCAAGGATTAGGAACAATTGGCACATCATCTTCATCTTCTTCATCCTGAGTAGAACTAGTAGACTGATAGCCGTTGATTTTCAAGAGTGATAGGTAGAGAGTCTTGGTGATTGCTTCGTTGTAATTGTTCATCTGCAAAAAAAAATAGTGCTATTGAAACGCCTCAAACCCTATAACTGGCTTATTAGGATCGAGTTTGGCGATTTATGCAGTTAACTGGCAAAAATTCTGCGATCGCACCCGTCATGGATGAGCCGAAACACCTGTAGTCTCGGTGTAGGGGCAACCCATTTGCACTAATAAACAATACCCGTCCACTCAATTTGCTCGGATCGCCCTCCGCTTATAGCGAAGACAGGGCAACTAAAAATCTAGCTACAATAATGGAATCTGCACTTCCCCTTAGTCGAGAAAGTATCCATGAATATGCGTTTAGTTAGCCTCAGCTTTGTTATTTTTCTGCTTTCGCTACCGACTCTATTCTTACCCCCTAGCTTCACACTCTCGCCGTTGGTTGCCCAGACGTTTTCTAATGAAACTCGGAAAGCTGAAGCGGATCAACGGCTAGATGCTGGTATCGAACTGTATGACGATTTTCAATTGGGAAAAGCTCTAGTCAGCTTTGAGGAAGCATTGTTAATTTATCAAGATATTAACGACCAAGCCGGTGTTGGCACAAGTCGGCAAAAAATTGGTTTAGTCTATCAAAGTATGGGTGAGTATCAAAAGGCGTTGGATTCCTACCAGCGAGCTTTGGTAATTCAACGAGATATTCGTGATGGAGCAGGCGCTAGACTAACTCTCTTTCAAATCGGTAAAATTTACGACAGGTTTGGAGAGGAACAACAGGCATTGGATTACTACCAGCAAGCGGCGGCAATTCCACCTGACGTCGGTGAGGGGAAACAGGAAAGCAGTGCTTGTCGCGATCGCAGTTGGCAAGGCGTCGCGTTCAACGCAATAGGAAGACTCTACCAAACCGAAGAAAACTATTCGCAGGCGTTGGATTCCTACCAACAAGCTTTAACAATTCGCGGGGAAATCAGCGATTGTGGTGATGAATCCTTAAGCCTCTTCCGAAATAAAGGAGCAACTCTCTTGTTCAATACAGGGTTAGTGTCTTATCATCTGGGACAGTATCAGCAAGCACTCGATTATTTCCAGCAAGCTTTAGCCATTTTTAAAGAACTTGACGAACTGGAGTCCCAATGGGCAACCTTAAACCGGATGGGAGTCGTTTATCGCCAGCTAGGGGAGTATCAACAAGCGCTGAATTTATTCCAGCAAGCACAGAGACTGAATCTGCCAATGGGCGGTTTTCATCACGCCGGACATATCCATAATCTCGGCATCGTTTACCACAAGCTAGGAGAGTATGAGCAAGCAATTGATTACTACCAACAAGCGTTAGCCAGTTCCCAAGGATTAGGGAACCAAGAAGGCATTACTCTGAATAATTTTGGCACACTTTACCACGAACTCAAAGACTATCAGCCAGCCTTAGACTATTATCAAAAAGCTAGAGCTATTTTTCAGAACGAGGATAACCTTAAAGGAGAAGGCGTCACTCTGAATAATTTGGCAGCACTATATCACGATTTGGGAAAAATTGATAACGCATTGCCATACTACCAACAAGCTTTGGCAATTTTCCGAGAACTGGGCGCAAAAGATTGGGTACGATTAACGTTCAACAATATTAAATTAACTCGGATAAAATCGGGTCAAGGCCTCGATTATGACCTGGAAAATGGCGATAGATTAACTGAAACAACACCAAATTTACCCGTTACTTTAACTCTTGATCCGCTGCTCTATAAAGCGCCACTCCCAGTCAAGCGAGAAGTGCAACTGTATCAAGAAGGGAGGCAACTTTCCCAAAAAGGTGACTATCAAGAAGCCTTGGGAAAATTTCAGCAAGTCTTGGTTATTCATCAAGAAAATGGCAATAAAGCAGAGGAAGGGACTACTCTGAACCAAATCGGGTTAGTCTATAGCAACGTGGGAGAGTACGCCAAAGCGTTAGACTTCTATCAGCAAGCCTTAGCCATTCCCGAACAAGTTGTGGGTAACACCGGGGCAATTCACTACAACATTGGGCGAGTTTACAGTCAATTAGGCGACTACAACCAAGCCTTAGACTTCTATCAAAAAGCTTCAGCCCTCGCCCAAGAACGTAGCTACAAATCAGGCGAAGTGAGAATTATTAACGCCATCGGTAATGTTCACTCCAAACTTGGACAGTACGACTTAGCGTTGGAGTTCTATCAGCAAGCCTTAGCCGTTCTCAACACCGTTGCCTTTGATAAAAAATTGCTGGAAGGAGCAACACTTAATAATATTGGACAAGTTTACCGCCACCAGGGAAACTACGAATTGGCTCTAGATTTATATCAGCAAGCCTTAGCAATCCAAAAACAATTAGGCTCTCAGGGTGGAGAAGGAGTAATTCTCGATAATATGGGAGAAGCTTACGTTCAGTTGGGAAAGTATAAAACTGCCTTAGCTTATTACCAACAAGCTTTAACCATCAGCCAAGACATCGGTGAGCGAGCGAACTCTGGAGAAACGCTGAGTAATATAGGTTACTTACTGGAAAAACAAAACCAGCCTGAATTAGCCATTATTTTCTTTAAACAATCTGTTAACCTTAGAGAAGCCATTCGAGAAAGCATCAAGGGACTTCCTCAAGACCAACAGCAATCCTACACTGAAACAATTACTGAAGATTATCGCCATCTCGCCGATTTATTATTACAACAAAACCGTATTTTGGAAGCGCAACGGGTTCTTGATTTACTCAAAGTTCAAGAACTTGACGATTATTTCCGTAATGTACGCGGAAATGAAGAAACTGCCCAAGGTGTGCCAAATTTGCCGCCAGAACAGCAGATTGAAGAGGGCTACCAAAGGATTCTGGATCAAGCTATTTCCCTGGGTCAAGAACTCAGCCAACTGCGACAAAAAAATAATCTCACTCCTCAAGATGAACAGCGCATCACCCAACTGGTAAACGCCCAAGCTCAAATTATTGATGATTTTGATACCTTTATTTATAGTGAAGATGTCTTGGCACTGGTTGACCAACTGAGTCCCCGAACCAGAACCCCGGATTTAGTAGACGAACTCGACAAACTCCTCGGCTTACCAGAAAATCTGAGAAATTTGCCCCAAAATGCCGTCCTTTTCTACCCTCTGATTCTTGAGGATCGCCTTGAACTCATCCTCACCACTCCTGACTCTCCCCCGATTCGCCGCACCGTATCCGTCACTAAAGCGCAACTCAATCAGACAATTCTTGACTTCCGCAGAGCCTTAAAAAATCCGACATTAAATGCCAAAATTCCAGCTCAGCAACTCTACAATTGGCTAATTAAACCCTTAGAAAATGACCTAACTACTGCCGCCGCCGAAACCATTATCTATGCTGCCGATGGACAACTGCGCTACATTCCTTTGGCAGCATTACACGACGGGAAACAATGGCTAGTGCAGCGCTATAGTATCAATAATATTACGGCGTTTTCCCTAACGAATCTCAACCGCAAACCCCAACCCAAAATTAAGCTATTAGCCGCTGCTTTTGCCAATGGATTTTACAATGTTAACGTTGCTGGACAACGGTTTCAATTAGGGGGTTTACCTTATGCTGGCGTTGAAGTGGAAACCTTAGCCAAAACTGTTCCCGGTACAACCACACTTTTTGATGCGGCGTTCAATCCTGAGGAGACAATACCCAAACTAGGGAATTATACTGTGATTCATTTTGCCACCCATGGCGCGTTTGTCGTCGGCACACCGGAAGAGTCATTTATTCTCTTTGGTGATGGCACTCCCCTAACGGTATCACAGATGCGAACCTTAAACCTCAATGGTGTTGATTTGGTGGTTCTGTCAGCTTGTGAAACGGGAGTGGATTACCAATTAGGTACAGGAGCAGAGATTCTAGGTTTAGGATATCAGCTTGAACGGGCAGGAGCAAGGGCTGCGATCGCGTCGTTGTGGGTGGTGGATGATGGCGGTACTCAATGGTTGATGAATGCCTTTTATTCAGTCTGGCAAAGTGACAATCTCACCAAAGTTGAAGCTTTGCGACAGGCGCAACTGGCTCTCATTACTGGTGACGATAAAGCGATGGGAACGCAAGGTGGAGACACGGGGATGAGTGGGATAGAAGCCGTTAGCGATACTATCACACCAAAGGGTTTTAATCGCTTTTCTCACCCTTACTACTGGGCACCGTTTATCCTGATTGGAAATGGGTTGTAGGAAGGTTCAGTCGGTTGGTGGAAATAAACTCAACCCTATTAAGTTGAATGGCACTGAAAAGCGTGCATTTGGGGATCGCCTCCACCCTTGATATACCGTAGGGTGGGCAATGCCCACCAGCCTCATCTGAGCTTGGGATTCCTCCTATTAACCCACTTCACAGGCGATCGCACAGATCCCTAACAATGTATTGACCAGGATTGGGTTTTATGAATGATTAGAAAATCCTGTAATTATTTTTTTAATCACCAGTCTGATGATTAGGGCGAGTAACTCATACCCTCCAAATAGAATACTGGCAGAAACGGTCATCAGGGGAATAGTATAAGCAGGCTTTGAAGCCTGCTTATTGGAGTCATTTGATAAGCTCTCTTTATAGGCTAAAACCTCTTCAATACATATTTCCTTAGAACATTTTTCAAGTGAAATTGTCTCCGCTTGTTCCAAGTCTCTGACCGCCTCTTTTGAGAGAATGTATCCGAATACACCGCCCAAAACTATCAAGGCAATAATTTTAGAAATTACCGCAAGTCTAGTTGTCTCAAACTTGAGACTGATGATGATCTCCGAAGCGTTATTTTGATCCATTTTTTCTCCTTTAATGATTTAAAATGATGCACCCTCCTTATTAGGGTTGAGTTTTTCAATTTATGCAGTTAACGGGAAAACACGACACTCTCCAGCCTTGAGTCGCTGCGTAAGTTCTCTCGGAGCAATTTCTGATACAGTTAAATTAGTGCAACACTAGCTTATCAGAATTATACGTTCTACACGAGCCAGTAACCATGTCGAATGGACAACCTCAGGAGATTATTAATCAATTCTGTATTTTATACGAGAGAACCAGCCACCCTAGTTATCGTGGCTTCAAGCCATCGATGCAACAGCGCCTGAAACGCCGCATGGAACAACTGGTTCAGTTACATCCAGAGTGGCACACTGATGATTACGTTGACTATTTCTGCAGTATCATCAACCAGGAATCACAGCCTGAATCGGAACAACAATTCGCCCATCTCCATCTGGTTGCTTATTTGGATGCCTCTCGCTGTCATTTTATCCGCCAGTTTTCTCGAAAATTCCCCTTCCCTCTAGCCACTTGTCTCCATTTTTTTGACCTGACGACTGACGTTCTCTACAATCGCGATCAGTTAAAAAAAATCATTCATGGACATAATACCCATACGAGTAACGCCGCTAATTTAAGAACCTATATAGAAGGCGCACTCAAGAATATTATTATCAACCAAATCAATTGGGAATCCGACTGGCATCTCTTATGTAATGTGGATCTCACCAGTCGCCGCAAATTCAATAATACCACGCAAAAATTGAGAGAGGCTTTATTCCGACAAGGAATAACTGAACCCCTGGTGTCTCAATACTGCTTTGCTTGGCAATACTTTGTTCCTATTTATAAAAACAATCGGCTTTATAATCCAAGTCAAAAAAAAGGTAGGGCGTGGGTTCAACCCGAACAGACGGATTTTGAGGAAGCGGCTAGAGACTATAATCTGAATCGATTCCTTGCTGATGCTCCCCTACAAGTTTCGTCTGGCTCAAACATAACAGCAAAGACGATTCAAGTGTGGATGAATATCTGTATCCAGGCGTTACGCAACTCTCAAAAACTGGTGGAACTGTCTAGGGATGCCGATAGCTATGAAAAACACTATTATCAGTCAGTTAATCCTTGGGAAACGTTAGAGTCTGACCAAAACTCTGCTGAATTTATTAATCAAATTACTCCCAGTTTACAGGCACAACTTCAGCGCATTGATCAGAATCTAGACAAAATTCGGAGTAAAATCCCTCGGCAATTCCGTCAGGCAGTTATGCCTTTGTGCTATCCTCACGAACTTTCCCTGTTAGTTCAAGCTCAGTTTGCCAAGAAAGTGGGAGTCAATCAGGGGACAATCGCCCGTTTTATCGCCAATACCTACAAGTCTCCTCTGTTAACTCAACTCGATAGTTTGATGCGGACGCAGTTATCCCCTGATTTGGATAGTTGGAGTCAAACCTACGTGAACGAGTTTTTGTCAAAGCGATTTACTAATCCGAATCAAACTCATGAGATTGATCAGGCGTTAATGGTTACGATTAATTCTCTGGATCACCAGTCCCAATTACTCCTTAGATTGTACTATGGGCAAAACAAGAGTATTGATACTTTGGTTAAGGATTTAGACTATGAGTCTACCTATACCATCGACCAAAATTTAATTTCAATTCGATCTGATTTGCAACGAGTCGTTAGGGAAACAATCTATAAACTAGAGATCAGTTATGTTGAGCAAGTCACTAGAGTCTACTATAAGCAAGTCATATCTTGCCAATTGTTGACGGCTTTATCCAGCATGAAATTGAGGAAAATCCTGAAAATGCGATATGCCCAGAGAATGCCTGAAGACAAGATTGCTAGGCTGCTGCCCAACGAAAACATAAGCCAAGCGATTAACCACGCTAAACAGCAATTACAGAAGGTTTTACTTCAGTGGAGTTATGGCAATTATGGAATTTCTTTAGAAGCCGAAAAAGAACAAGTTAGTAAAGTTATTGAAATTTGGCTAAATCAGTTGTATTGCTTAGATTTAAACGAAAAAAATCGTATATAAACAAATTATGTTTAAGTTACTAGAATTATCAACAACCTATCCTGATCAAGTTTGGTTGAATCTTTCAGAGAAACAACAACAACAAGCTTGGCAGCGATCGCAAAACAATACGAATGCGATGACTCGCTGTAATGCCTACCTAAATGAACTCTGTTTAACGGCATTTATTCCTTGGCTGGAGGGGTGGTGTCAAGAAGGACAAGAGAGCGACAAGTTAACGAAAATTAACTTTTTCCCAGAATCATCCTTACCCAGTCTCTGGGAATTTATCAATGGTACTCTAATTAACTTCGGTGACATTCGACTGGCGCTTATTCCTACAGATAGCACCAATTTAGATGAGGTTTGTGTCCCTCAAGAATGGGTCGATATTGTCAGTTGGAGAGCCGATTATTATCTGGCTGTACAAATAAACTTGGATAATCCCGATACATCTTGGATGCGGCTGTGGGGATATATTAGCTATCAAAACTTGCAGCAAAACGGAATATACGAAGAAAGCGATCGCGCCTACTACATTTCTGGACAACATTTAACTCCAGATCTGACTCTGATGTTACTCAAACCTGAACCCGTTGTCCCGAAAGATGTACAAGTTGAATCAATACCGTCTTTAACCCAGGAAACCGCTGAACGGTTATTGGCACAACTGAGTCAATCCTCTGTTTCCACCCCGCGTCTTGCGGTTTCTTATGACCAATGGGCTGCATTTGTCACAAACGAACAATGGCGTCAAGACTTATACCAAAGACGGTTAAGACAAGTTCAAAGAGTGGCAGAACCTGATCCACCCCGGATTAACCTAGGACAATGGTGGCAAAATATCTTTGAGTCGGGTTGGCAATCTCTAGACGCCTTTTTAAACCAAGATTCAGTCCAGGTTGCCGTTAGTTTTAGACATAGACGATCTCAACGCAATCCAGAGAGACAAGTTTATGTAGAAGGGATTAAGGTAATCGATTTGGGGATAGAACTCAACAATCAAGCCGTGGCTTTGTTGGTGGGTTTAGCCCGAGAGATAGACGAACGAGTCGGTGTTCGGGTACAGCTTTATCCGGTGGGAGAAAACTCTATCTTACCCCCTAATATTCGCGTCGCATTACTCTCTCAATCTGGTGCTATACTTCAGGAATACCAAGCCCGAATACAGGATAATTTAATTCAACTGAAACGATTCACCTGTCCCGTCGGGAAACAGTTCAGCATCCGGGTGGCGCTGGGTGAATTTAGTATTACCGAAAAATTCGCGATCGCACTGTTTGCGACTGATGAATAATTTAGTGATTTTGAACCTAGGACGAGGAGACTTGTACAATGGCTTTGCCTGGGTAACGGCTCAGTTACAGGTACAAGATCAACCCCAAAATCGGCAGTTAATCGGCAGTTTACCCGCCGCACCTCATCTGGTGGAACTTTACCGCCACTGGCAATTACTCTACGATTTACTCTATCAGGCTCGTTCGTTCATTATCCATCGCTCTCATCCTCAACCCATTGATATCGATGAAGATATCCAAATTGATGATACTGATGTAACTCACGTTGGCGAAGCTGATTTTGTTGAGGTTTGTCAGGAATTACAACAGCAGATTGATATCTGGCTCGATTCCCCAGACTTTAGTCCGATCTGTCGTCAACTTTATCAGCAATTTACCCCGAATCAAGACATTCGCGTCATTATTCAAACCGAAGACAGTAACCTGAGAAAATTACCCTGGTATACCTGGCGATTTTTTCGGGATTATCCCCACGCCGAAGTGTCGTTGAGTTCTCTCAACATTGAACCGAGAAAAACGACTCAACCGCCAACTAAAACCGTGAGAGTCTTGGCAATTCTCGGCGATGCAACGGGAATTGATATTGACGTGGATCAGCAATACCTCGCCAGTCTGGATGGTGCCGAAACCGTCTTTTTAGTCGAACCCCGCCGACAGGAGTTAAATGAGCAGCTTTGGCATAATCAGGGATGGACAATTCTCTTTTTTGCCGGACATAGTTCTAGCCAAGGGGATGGTAATTCCGGGGAGATTTATATTAACCCCCATGAGCGTTTAACCATTCCTCAATTAAAACACGCCCTCAACGAAGCGATCGCGGGAGGGTTACAGTTGGCAATTTTTAATTCCTGTGATGGCTTGGGATTAGCGCGACAACTGTCGGATCTACAGATTCCCCACATTATTGTCATGCGCGAACCGGTGCCGGATAATGTGGCTCAAGCCTTCCTCAAGTACTTTCTGATCGAGTTTGCTGGGGGGCGATGCTTCGATTTAGCGGTACGGAAAGCGCGGGAACGATTGCAAGGATTAGAGGGGGAGTTTCCCGGTGCAAGCTGGTTACCGATCATTGTACAAACACCGACACCCATTGCACCCACTTGGCAAGATTGGCTGCAACCGCCAAAACCTGCCCCTAAACCTTCTATCATGGGAGCAAGACGCCCCCGTTGGCAAACTCTCCTCTTAAGCAGTGCGATCGCGACAGGGTTGGTGATGGGAGTGCGGTGGCTGGGGTTCCTGCAATCTTCAGAACTGTGGGTGTTTGATGCTCTAATGCGAATGCGCCCGACAGAACTACCCGATGAGCGCCTACTGATTATTACCATAGACGCCGCCGATATTCAATATCAAGATCAACAGGGAATGAAACGCCAAGGATCACTGGCGGATCAGGCGTTAGTCAACCTCTTGGACAAAATTAAACCCCACCAACCCGCCGTCATTGGTTTAGACATTTATCGTGATCCAGTGGCGTTCAGATTAGATCCCGACGCCGCCAAACAAGCAATTCGTGAGCGAGATCAGCGATTTATCGACATTTGCCAAATCGGGGGAGGTGTAAGAACATCCCCGGAAATCCCCCCGCCATCAGGCGTTCGGGTGCAGCAGGTAGGGTTTAGTGATCTCCCCTATGATCCAGATTTAGTCATCCGACGCCAGATTTTTGGCATGGCGGCGGGAACCCACTGTCAGACTCAGCAATCCTTTAGTTTTCAGATTGCCCGTCACTATTTAACGTCACAGGATATAGAATTTAAAAGGCTTTCCCGCACCCAGTTTCAAATCGGCACCCGTATCTTCCCCAAATCGGAACGCCACAGGGGAGGCTATCATAATCTGGATTCCGGTGGCTTTGAAGTGTTGCTGAATTACCGTGCAACACAGAGAATTGCCCCAAAAGTCCCTCTACAGCAGATTTTAAACGGGTCAAAAGATGGGGAATTGGCAGCCTTAATCCGCGATCGCATTGTACTAATTGGTACAACCGACAACAGCTATGGAGACTATCATCTCACTCCCTACAGTGCCGCGTTTGAGCCAATTCGAGAACTCTCCGGGGTGGAAATCCAGGCGCAGATGGTGAGTCACATCATCAGTGCGGTATTAAATCAGCGACCTGTGGTATGGTGGTTCCCACAGTGGGGTGATGTGCTTTGGGTTTGGGCTTGGTCTGGAATCCCAGGTGTATGCATGGGAGGATGGCATCAGCGGCGACTCTATCTCATCGTAGCTGGGGGTACAGCGTTAGCCGCACTGGGGGGATGCGGCTTTGTTTTCCTGTGGCGAACCGGACTTTGGTTACCGTTGGTGCCGTCGATAGTTGCTTTCTTCATGGTTGGGTTTTGGATTAATTGATTATCTGGTGGTGGGGAAATGGGCGGGTTTTGTTGTTGAGGAGGAGATGGCTCCATTCATTTTGTCCCTAAACCCGCCCCTACATTTGCACTTTTGTATTTTTATGTCTTGGCGTGTAAATTACGCCAGCTTGTTTTTTTATCCAAACTTTAATTAGTGTGGATCTCGATCTATAATCTTACCATTCATGATTCGATTACTGAACCGATATCTCAGGCTTAACCTACCCAACCTTTTAATCCCAGTTGTCTGGGGTATAAGTTGGAACTATATTCCCTCCAGTTTAACCTCCGAGTCTCCTCGCATTCCGGCACTACTCATGGCTGGTGTGTTTGCCCAGGAGAATAATCAGAATGACGATAATGTGGACTTTCAATCTGATGGTAGAAGTGGAAATCGTACCGGAGGAGGAAGTCGTAGCAAGTGTCCCCCGATGGATTTTCCGCTAACGGCGTTAGTTCCTGAATCGAACTGGGGAAAAACTCTTGAAGCACACCCGACATTGTGGTTTTATGTTCCTTATTCTCCAGAACAAGCCCCTGTGGGAGAGTTTGTGTTGCAAGATGAAGCGGGTAATGATGTCTATCGACTTCCGTTTGAGTTATCGCAAACGCCGGGTTTGGTTCGTCTCAGCGTTCCGGATACTCAAGAATCACTGAAAAGGGGTAACTGGTATCGCTGGTACTTCACACTGTATTGCGATCGCGACAAATCTGCTAGTCCAGTTTTTGCCCAAGGATGGATACAGCGAATTCCTTTAACTCCCACTCTAGAACGTCAACTTAGTGCGGCAAAACCCCGCGAAGATCAGGTTTATGTCGCCAACCGAATTTGGTTCGATGCATTAACGCATTTAGCGAATCTTCGTCTTGCTAACTCACCCCAGGTTACCGATGCAGACTGGCGTAACCTCTTGCAAGGGAAAGGGGTTAACTTGGAACTGCCAAGCCAAGAGTTGAGCGTGGGTCATGTTATCTTTAACGAACCGAGGAGTTTGGGGGAGCTGTAAGCTGCACGCCATAATAGTTTAAACGGCTCATTGCTTAAATTGGAGATTCCTATGCTGGATGCCTTACCAGGATTCCTGGATTTCGATACCCTAAAAACATTCATCTTACTCGCCCTTGCCGGGATTTTCGCGATCGCGGGCGGTTTGTTTGCCTTTCGCTGGCTGGGTTCGCTATGGGAGCGGTTCAGGGATATCTATCCTAAGGTGATTCAACCGGAAAAAGAATTACTCGGGTTAGTCCTGAGTCTAACCTTAACCGATATTATTTTTCTCGCTTATGCCAGACGAGAGTTTATCAAGCTGATCGAACTTCCCATCAGTCTCGCCTTAGCGATTACAGCGAGTTTGTTAGGCTCTCGGTTATTCAAGCGCTTTTTTGATGCCTATCTGTTAAACGCCACCCTGCAAAGTGGACGGAAGGTTAATAGTGAATTATTACTCCTTTCCAAACTGGTTGTCAATTTACTGATTATTGTCACCATCATCCTTATCTTTGCCCAAACCCATCAAATCAATATTTTTGGCTTGTTGGCAAGTTTGGGAATTGGTGGACTGGCGGTGGCGTTTGCCGCACAAAAAACCCTGGAACAGCTACTGGGTGGGATTGTAATTTATATTGACCGTCCCTTTGTCGTCGATGATTATATCGGTCTACCGGATGGCACATTTGGCAGAGTCGAATCCATTGGACTGCGGTCTACCAAAATCCGCTCCTCTGGGAAAGGAACGTTAATGGTTATTCCCAATAGTTCTCTGACTCAGGTCAGTATTGAAAACTTCACGGGTGCTAAGAAAGTTATTTCGATTATCTCATTAATTTTCTATCGTCCGATACCCGACCAAGAAAAATCGCTGATCCGCCAAGTTATCTTAGAAAGTACAATTGATATTTTTGGGATTGACTCTCGCAGTACAGATGTCACGTTTAAAGATATTATCCAAGATGGAGCGCCGGGAATGACTCAAGCCCAAATTAACTTTTTTATCCTGGGTTCTGGTGAGTTCTCGATGGAGTTGCGGCGTCAAGTCCTGGATATTGCCAAACAAAATATCACCAATCAACTCAAGGAATATGGTATTGCTTTTGACATTGAGGAACAAACCATTAATGTGGATTCACCGATTACGATCTAAGTAGGTAGATGGGGACAATAAAAGTTAACGGCTGAGATGGTCATTGGTCATTGGTCATTTGTAAAGGTTTGATGTGTATTTACATAACTTAATATAGGCAGGTTTATTGCCGTGGACTTCCTTAGGGCATTCTGAATAAGTGTTGTGGTGGAGGGAATAGGCTCCCAAGCAGGAGGCAACAGTAGTGCGAGCGTCTCGCTCGCTATTCGCGTCTCGCTCGCTATTCGCGTCTCGCTCACTATTCGCGTCTCGCTCGCTATTCTGTATGGATAACGTTTAAACTTTCAAATGAAAGGCATTACAGTTTATTATATAAAATACAGATGCGATATTTCGTGTCCCTCTAGCCATTCTGATTTCTCAAGTAGCCGTACTCGCTGATGAACTTAACTGATATACCTAACACGATTAGTGATGTTTCTCTGTTTGTATACTCCTTAAATCTGCCTAACTATGTAATTTTCCTGATCTTTGCTCTCTTCTCTGTTTTAGCAGGTCGATACACGCCGATTCTGGTGAGCTGGATTATCCACCGATTTTCACTTCAGCAGGGAAAAGAAATTTATGATAATTTGATCGCTCCACTCCAACAAGCTTTCAAATTTGCTGGCACCTTAATTTTACTGTCATTCTCATTGGCTTGGCTGGGGGTGTATCAGGGATTTCATGACTTCCTTCGTCCCTTTATGGATTTAGCTGTGACTGTGAGTGTGGCTTGGTTAGCATCTCGCTTATTTCGCCAGTTTGTGCGCGTGTATGGAATAGGATTAGTGCGGAAACTTGGTCGAGAAGTTGATGAATTACTCCTGGTTTTTGAGACTCTAGCGAATGTAATCATCGGATTTATTGCCGTGGTTGCATTTGCTCAAAGCCAGGAAGTAAACTTAGTCGGATTACTTGCTAGTTTTGGGATTGGCGGTATTGCGATCGCGTTTGCAGCCCAAAAGACATTGGAACAGCTTTTGGGGACGATTGTTCTTTATTTAGACCGCCCATTTATCCCGGGAGAATATATTCGTTTACCTAATGAGGTGTTTGGTCGCGTTGAATCGATTGGCTTGCGGTCTACAAAAATCCGCACAGCGGCTAAAAGCACACTTTTGATTGTTCCGAATTCAACGATGGCAAATTGGGAAATCGAAAATGTGACCCGAGGCAAGAAAGTGATGGTGTTACTCTATTTAGATTTTTCTCAACTTCTGGAAGAACGAGAAAAGGCTTTAGTTCAACAAATTATTGCTGAGAGTACCAACTCTTTATTCGGCATCGATCCGGGAAGTACGAATATTACCTTAATTCCCTCCCTAGAGGACAAAACCACCCGGGCGCGGGTAACATTTTTTATTCTCGGCTCAAGTGAAAATTCGATTCAATTACGTAAACGCCTCTTGGAACTCGCTAATGAAAAAATTTCCAAGCAGTTACTCGCTTATGGAATTAACTTTAAGATGAATGAACCGACGATTTATGTGGATTCACCGATTACGATCTGATCTAAATGATGAAGATGGAACTCGATCGCGATCGCACAGGTCGGTTAGGATGAGTGTATATCCTGTACCGCCCTTGCTGTAACTGTAGATTCTCTAGCCTGTATGTCGAGAAATTCCCTGCAAACTCGTCCCCAACGTTCATCATTAGAGGTAAAGCCTGAACCCATTCGCCCTTCCCCTGATCGCAATCCCAAAGTCGGATCTAGTTTCCGACGGCGCTTACAATACTATTACTGGCGCTTAATTCGTCTCTCTGGACCCCCAGAGGCGATCGCACGCGGATTAGCCTGTGGTGTGTTTGCGGGGCTGTTTCCCCTATTTGGACTACAAACGATTTTAGGGATATGTCTAGCGCTGATCTTTCGCGGCAATAAAATTATCGCGGCGGCTGGTACTTGGGTGAGTAATCCCTTGACTTATGTGCCAATTTATGCATTTAACTTCCACCTAGGAAAATGGCTACTCCAGAAAAATAGCTTAACCGATATTAGCCTCGGATCTTGGCAGGAGTTCAAGGCGTTAGGATCTGAAATTATCTGGACACTATTTGTTGGCTGCTTTACGGTGGGGATGGTTGGTGGAATTTGTAGTTATTTCCTAGGATTGACACTAATTCGGCGGGTTCGCGCCTCTTATCGATCGCGTCGTCGGCATCAGCGTTAAATTGATGTAACGGTTGTTGAACGTAATTGCGGCATTCCCCGACTTCAACGACAGTAAGTCGGGGAAGGATAGCAGACAAACTAGGAATTAAATAGTCCGCAGTTTGTCAAATTTCTATGGTAAAATCTAGGCATGAAAACACGTAGAGTGACCTATAGAATTTACCCAAACAAGGCTCAATTTGACCAGCTTCATTGGGCGAGAAAAATGCACTGCGATCTCTATAACGCGGCAATGGCTAACCGAAGGACGCAGTACAAGCGCTTTGGTCATTCCGTTAATTATCTTGAGCAGCAAAACTGTTTGCCTGAGTTTAAGAAAGTTTGGATTGAGTATGCCGAATTAGGTTCTCATACGTTACAAGCTACATTAAAGCGGGTTGATTTTGCCTATAAGCGATTTTTTCAAGGATTAGGTAAGTATCCTAAGTTTAAAGCGAAGCGGCGGTATAGTGGCTGGACATATCCAGACCAAGCAGGTTGGAAGGCTTTATCTAACGGTAAAAACGGTTACTTGGAACTAAGAGACCTTGGTTTAAAGATTCAAATGCGGGGGCAAGCTAGGACTTGGGGAACTCCAACAACCTGCACAATCTTTTTCAGAAATGGTAAGTGGTATGCGTCAATCACTGTGCAGTGCAACCCAATCCGTCAAACAGGTACGGGTTCAATCGGAATCGACCTTGGCTGTAAAGACGCGGTGACGCTTTCAACTGGCGAGAAAATTGCTAAACCCGATTTTATTAAAGAGGGACACAAAAAAGTTAAGGTAGTCTCAAAGCGGTTAAGACGCAAAAGACCACCTAATAGGAACAAAAAAGTTAAGGGATCGAGACGATGGAAAAAAGAACAAAAGCGGATTTCTGAGCTTCAGGGTAAGATATCCCGACAACGAGAAGACTGGCTGCACAAAACAACCAGCGAGATAGTTAGCGGTAATAGCCTAATCGGTGGTGAGCAGTTAAACGTCAAGGGTATGACTCGGAAGGCAAACAAGGGTAAGCGTAAGAAACAGAAAGCCGGATTAAATCGGTCTATTCTCGACGTTGGGTTTGGCATAGTCGGTGATTTATTAAGCTACAAATCGGCTGAGGCAGGTGGGTTTTATGTTGAGTCACCAACTAGGACGCTCAAGCCAACTCAACGATGTGCTAAATGTTGGGAATTAACGCCTAAGACTTTGAGCGATAGAGTCCATATTTGCTCTAATCCCGACTGTAAGCACGTCGAAGATAGAGATGTTAATGCTGCTCAAGTTAATGAGATTTGGGCAAGGGGTTTGGAACGAACCTCTTTAGACGCAGAGCTACCTAGCTCTACTGATTGTGGAAGCATGAAGCAACTAGGAGCTCAGAAGCGTCAGAAACAGCGACTTCAACGAAGTAAGTCGCTGTAGTTCATATAAACATTTTCTTAGATCGCCAAAACTCTTAATATACC
Organism: Coleofasciculus chthonoplastes PCC 7420; assembly: GCF_000155555.1. Lineage (GTDB taxonomy): Bacteria > Cyanobacteriota > Cyanobacteriia > Cyanobacteriales > Coleofasciculaceae > Coleofasciculus > Coleofasciculus chthonoplastes_A. Next base: position 3,676 of record NZ_DS989846.1, on the reverse strand, counting down.
GTAGGGTGGGTTTCGGCTTCGCTCAACCCACCAACCTTAAGTCACTAAGACGCTTTAGGAACTAAAAATCCTAGTAAATGTTGCAGAAACGAATAACTAACGACTTCCCGATAGGAGTCTTGGTGTAACCCTGATGATTGAGACTCAATGGCTGGGGTATAGTCATCCTCTACCGCTAGAGACATCTCTTCGGCTAAACCGATCGCAATTAAGCGAAAAGCAATCTGCTGTACCGTTTTCAGGGGAAGTTGTAGGTATTGGGCGATGGATTTGAGAGACATCATACAATCCGTATATGTCCAAACTTGCCACTCTAGGTCATTTAACGGAAACTCAGACTGATCTGTCCCTAAACTGGCTAAACCCATATCTGGATCAGGTAAGTGATTCGCCAAAGCATCCCAACTTGGTAAATTTCTCAGTCCCATCAATGTGGCGAGTGTCGCCGATATACTCAAACCCGTCATTTCTATTGTCGGTAACGGTACATTATGATCAAACCTAAAATGACCTGCTTTAAGTTGAAATGCATCACATAAGGGCTGGAGAACTTGAGATTGAAATAGCCACTTGAGTTGTTGGTTGGTTAAAATACCCTGTTTTTTCAGATAAGAACCCAAAGGTTGATGCTTAGGACATAATCGGTTCAGTTTAGCAAAGAGACTGGATGGACAGATATCCTTGAGCCAGCGCTGTTGGGCAATTAAGGAGACTAAACCTTGATGATCTAACAAATTTGCCATTCCCACAAGCTGTCCCCGATACACCCAGATATAATACGCTTGATTCGAGGACGTATGATCCGTACCTTCAGGATGCAGCGTGAGTAAACCGCTTTGATGTCCAGTTTCCAGTAAGCAAAAAACTTGCGGTAGAGAAAAATCAGCAAGAGAACCTGTGATGCACATGATAATTGAAAGGGTTTTTAAGGGTTGACGTTAAATTTTTTAAAGGAGGGAGGTAAGCAAAAGCCCTGATCTATACAGAAGTTTTGATTTTTTTCAGTGGTTATTCGGGACAAGTTTTACAGAATGCCAGCCACTCCTCCCCGAAGACGTTTGACTTAGCAACAGAGACAGTGGGATTGAATTCGATCTAATAACTCTTGAAAGCTAAAGGGTTTAAAAAAATAACCATTAGCTTTAGCTTCATTCGTCAAGATTATTGGCAAATCTCGTTCTAAACCTGTCATTAGGAATATAGGCAGATGATAGCCATGATAACGCAATTTTTTACACAGACTTATCCCATCCAGTTTGGGAAGCTCGATATCAGAAAGTACCAAGTCATAGTCAGTGATTACTGCCCGTTCCCAAGCCGCTACACCGTTTGTGACTACATCGACGATATAGCCTTCAAAGGTGAGACATTCAAATAACGCTTCGGCAAAGTCTAAGTTATCTTCAACGACAAGGATTTTCATGATATCTAAATCCGTTTTCTAAACAAGGATAATGCTTCCGGGAACTCTCCCCGACAAATTAAGCTTTTCAGATCAGTGTTTATCGGTTAATTTTTTCAGAGAAAATCCCTAGGGTTTCGGTTAAATCCATTGAAGTTTTAGACGCCCGTTTGTCACGGTGATCGCTCCAGCTACGACGCCTTAACAATCACTCAAATCCAAAGCGATTTTTCGTTAATAGCTTTAGCCAAGAATGCGGATCAATACCAGCGACCTCTCTTCCAGCCTATCCCCGTTACACTGAGGAACAAATTTTATGGTGTTTCACAACCTACCATCTATACTTTTTATGATGCCAAATTTAATCTCTATCAACAATATATAAATTTGATATGAATTTTGTGCGGCTGAACGGCGAAGCTTTATCTAATCTTTAATTGCTGTCCCCAAAATTTACAGATTCTTTAAATAAGAGGGTTGACAAACTCAATAGGATGTTGAATTCTTATTAAGATAATCAGATTTCCAGATTTGTCAATATATAAAGTTGATATTTTAGTCAGAGACAGGTCACTATTTATTCGCGTCTATTTTGGTTTATTGCACAAAATTATGTAATTGTCAATATATTAAACTGATAAGTTGAGGGAGTCATCTTTGTCTAAATTTTATGAACTTATATGAATTGACAAGGCGTGACATGTTCTAAACGGTAATGGCGCTACAGGCTGAGAAGGCATAGATAGGATGATTAAACAGGGGCATCGTCCAATTGACCAGATATTGGAATGTATTGATACGTTCCTGGTTGCCAAGACTGGTCATTCGCTGAGTTATATTCAAAAAGCGATTCTATGGGCATCATGGCAGGATGAACCTAAAACCTATGACCAGATTGCTCAGGAGAATGGTTATTCTGCCAACTATATTAAGCAAGGTGTCGCGCCGAAGTTATGGCACTTACTCTCAAACGCCTGCGGGGAAAAAGTTAATAAGACGAATTTTCGCTCGGTACTCGAACGCAGACTGTTTAGTGACAAGGGTTTGACAACGGCTAACTTCCTAAAACCTAGACAGTTTGTTGCCTTAGAAGTACCAGAGGGACAAGTTCCGTTGAATTCTATCTATTATATTGAGCGATCGCCTATAGAATCAGACGGCTGTCAGCAAATCCGCCAACCCGCCACTATCCTGCGTTTGCAGGGTTCTCAGCAGATGGGGAAAACCTCGTTAATGGCAAGAATTCTGGCTGATGCCCAAAAGCAGAACTATCGGACGGTACGATTAAGTTTAAATCAGGCGGAGAGTTCAGTGTTTAGTGCGATCGCAACATTTCTGCGCTGGCTTTGTGTCAATGTGACACGACAACTTAAATTAGAACCGAAGCTGGATGAGTATTGGGATGAAGCAATGGGCAGTTTGGTTAGCTGCACGCTTTATTTCCAGGAGTATTTACTTGCACAAAGCGATCGCCCGTTGGTTATTGCCATTGATGAAGTGAATCAAGTCTTCGAGTATCCGGCGATCGCGGGAGACTTTTTGGCATTATTACACTCCTGGCAAGAAGATACTAAAGATATCCCTATCTTTTCAAACCTGCGCTTGGTGCTAGTTCATTCCTCTGAGGGTTATTGTTGGTTTCATACCTATCAATCGCTGTTGACGCTGGGGTTAGGGATTCAGTTATCCCCGTTTACTCGTGAACAAGTCTACGAGTTGGCAAAGCGTTATGGACTCTATTTATCATCCCAGGAACTGGATCAGCTTATGCGACTTGTGGGAGGGTTTCCCTATTTGGTGCGTTTGATGTTCTATGAAATGGTCAAACATCAGGTGAGTTTAAAATCGATAGTAGAAACTGTAGCGACGGATACAGGAATCTATGGGAATCACTTGCATCGCCATTTATGGAGGCTGCGCCAGTATCCAGATTTAGCGGTTGCTTATCAGCAGGTGCTTAAGGCAAATGACGCTGTAGAACTTGATCCAATCCAGATGGTGAAGCTGCACAGTTTCGGGTTAGTGCGTTGGGTTCGCGATCGCGTGGTGGTAAGCTGCCAGTTGTATGAGGCGTATTTCCGCGATCGCATGGTTAACTGATAGTAGTGGCGTAGTACACCTAAGTTGATGAATTAGAACTGTAGGGGCGCACTGATGTCATTGGTATCAACGGTGAAATCTATTCCACCATGTTAGTGTTCGTAGTAAGGGCTTTAGCCTTAGATTTTGTTTTCTGACGTCAACCCAACTTACAACCTATTCTAGAATAGGATT